>JAYVIY010000103.1:0-1857 GCA_043769795.1 Pseudobdellovibrio sp.
TATTCGTTTGTTCCATGATTTGAACCACGGTATTTAACCACACGAATTCGACGAGTGGCAATTTGTTGTTTAACTCGGTTATCAAGCAGAATTATGCAATCAGAAATGAACTCCTCGATGCCATGCCGAGTAAAAGTGTCTCTTCCTAGCTCGCCGGTAATAAGTGCCGTAACTTGTTTTTCTTTAAACCATTTAAAAAGTCTTTTTATCTCTAAGCGAAGAATGCCAAGATCGATGACGCCTGCGAAGAGAGATTCAATAGAATCTAGAACAACGCGTTTGGCACCAATGGAATTCATAGCATTCTCTAAACGAATGAATAGTCCTTCAAGATTAAATTCACCGGTTTCTTGAAGATCACGGCGTTCTAACATAATATGTTCTATCAAAATTTTTTTTTGTGAAACAAGTTTTTTTAAATCCAGATTGAGAGAAGCCACGTCTTTATACAGTTCTTCTTCTGTCTCTTCAAATGACACGAAGATGCCAGGCTCTTTGTAAGAGGTCGCACCTTTGATCAAAAAATCAAGACCCAAAAGAGTTTTTCCAGAGCCCGTACTTCCACTGATTAAAGTGGTTCTGTTTTTAGGAAGCCCGCCTTCGGTAACTTCGTCAAAGCCTTTTATGCCGGTGGGGCATTTTTCTAACTTATGAGAGCTCGAGGTACTTTTTTTCTCGGGAGTTTTAGGCATAAAGAGTCCTTGGCCCGCGCAACAGCGCAGGTTCTTTTTTTTTAAATTTTAATACAGTCAGTCCACTTTTAGCAAATAGTGCGCCAAAAAAATGAAAGAGAAAACGCCATCAAGTAACCACAATTCACAAAAGTCTGCCTTTCACTATACATAATTAAATATCTAAGCCGTCAGTACGATGTCTCAATCAACGCAACTTCAGCATTTGATTTATTAAAACAAATGTTCCTACCAGCAGCACAAAGTACCCGAAGCCCTTTTTGAGTGATTTCTCATTAATAGTAGCAGTCATCGACTGTCCGATAAATATTCCGACAACACCGATCGTGGTAATTATGAATAACAATTTCCAATCCAGCGAACCAAGCCCAGTACTAATCGAAAATCCAAACAATGAGTTCGCGGCGATAATAGTCAACGAAGTCCCAACCGCCAGCTTCATTGGCAGTTTCAGCAGAATCACAAGAGCTGGGATGATTAAGAAGCCACCTCCTGCTCCTACAAAACCAGTAGTCGTTCCCACTAAAAATCCGTTCCCGACTATCCGTACGAAACTCGCCGGTTTTTCCGCACCTTCCTTGGCCGGCGCGCCTCCCGAACGAATCATCGCTCTTGATGCCAACACCATTAGAATCGCAAACAGGCCCATCACCATTAACGCTTTGGTGAGAACAATTCCATGTCCGGCATAAATTATTTCCGGAAGACTCGGTAAAAGAAAATATCTGGAAACGAAAACCCCCACAAAACTGGGCGCCGCAAACAACGCACCAGTTTTGAAGTCGACTAACTTTTTTCGTGCATTCACTAGTGCGCCAATCAAAGCTGTTGATCCCACAACAAAAAGGGAACCCGTCGTTGCCACAAGCGGATCTTGCGAAAAAAGATACACCAGAATGGGTACGGTCAGTATCGAACCGCCACCTCCGATTAACCCTAGAGACAATCCCATCGTGAGCGCTGCAAAATATCCCAGAACTTCCACTACATCCGCCTTTTATTTCGGACTGCTTCGAAAAATCGAAATGCAATCATTCCCAGTATCATGCTGCCCACGAATATAAAAGGCCGCGATTGAAAACTTGCTAGTGAGACGATTGCCGGCCCCGGACAGTAACCGGCAAGGGCCCAACCCACTCCAAAAAGAAATGCGCCGAGAATTAGC
>JAYVIY010000104.1:0-1853 GCA_043769795.1 Pseudobdellovibrio sp.
AAATCTTATCTTGAGAGCGATCAAAAGAATTTCATTTCGACATTTACGATTTCTAAAGGCGGAAAGCTAGATGACGCCACGGTAAAATCAGTTATCCGAGAAGTGCTTGAACACACTCAGACCAGTGCAACCAAACCTAATTCTTTACGCTCTCAAAAGCCGAAAAGGGAAGAAACGATAACCCGTTCTTATTCGAGTATTCACCTAGAAGAAGAAACAATTAGTCGCATTGTCAGACAAGAACAGGCCGAAATTCAACAAAATCTGCCCGAACAGAAAAATTTTGACGTAGATGAAATCACTTGGTCCAAAGTTGAAAAACCAAAACTCGATTTTTCAAGTATTACGAAAAAAGTCATGAGTCAGCGCGATTTAAGACACGTTTTGAAAATTGAAATTTTATTAATTTCCTCAAAAGGTAAAACCTTCAGAAGCCGCTCTAAAAATATTTCACTTTCTGGTTCGCTTTTAGAAGATACAATTCCGTTTGATTATTACGATTCAACTTTCGATATCATCATTATAAACACAAAAATCAAAGATCCTGCAAAATCACGGGTTAAAATGACCGGAAGTGTAATTAGTGTGTCCGGCACTCTGTCGCAGCGGGTTCAGTACGTTAACGTCACCGAGAAGCAAAAGTCGGACCTGCAATATTTACTCGAAGCATATATTGAAGCTCAGAAAAAAGAAAACGCCGGTTAGAATCCGAAACCGAGAGAAACCGTCATTCCACTTACTTCAAATCCAGTTAGACCGGCAAGCGGTGCTTGGTAATCTCTAAATCCAACCTCACTATAGAACAATATTTTCTGACCTCCGCGTGTGGCCAGTGCGATGAGTTCAAAACCTAAGCCCGCGCCATAACCGGTACCGAATTCCTGAGCTTTCGGTTTAATGCCTAAGTTCGCTGGAGCCGATTCTATCGATAAATTATTGTAACTGATTCCGCCGACTCCCCAGAAATAGATATTCAGGCCATGATCATTGCGCGCCACCGGAAAAAATGAAATACCCAATTCAGGCTCAATCGACGTGTATTCGTACTTTGAAAAATAAGATGTACCACTTTTTGTGAAAATCTGACTTCCGATCGAATTCGTTATTCGTGTTTTGAAAAAATAACGCAGATGATTTCCGCCGCTATCGATAGAAAGCTCAAGCCCGTACGACGGACTTCCCTTTGCAAATGAAATTCCGTCGCTCCCGGTAAAGTTTTGCTGGATGTACGCCACTTTTGTCGACTGAAATTCACCCGGTCGCTTCATCAAAGCCTGCGCGTTGAAACTCAACAAAATTAGAATTAGAAAAAAACATCTATTCAAAAACACTCCGTCACTTCTTTCTAAAATAAAGATCAATTTAACAGGAGTCCATCTCTAATAGTCATGTCTCACATTTTAACATAAGTGTGTTTTTTATGTTACATTGAAACGCTTCTTAATAGTACAGAAGTCCAGTTTTCGAATTCTCCGAATGAGAAACCCAGATTTTTATCAAGTAAAATCTGAAAAAAGCCGATAATTAGTAGGTAAAAGTAAGACTTTGAAATTTAATACTAAGGAGATCTCATATGGGACGTAAGTTAATATTTGCAGGTATTGCAGCCGCTGCTTTAGCGGCCACCACATTCAGTTGCAGCCGTGCGGCCACCACAGACGTCGCAGGATCCAGCAACTATCTTTATTTATCGACCGGACTTTGTTATGCGGGAACAGGCTTTACGGCCCCTACTGTAACCAACGTCGGCGTCATGTTATCAAGATTAAATTTGAGTTCGCTCAATTATGAAATCGTCAAAGACTACGGCGATTTGTCTGACGAAGCTGTAGACACTTATGCCAGCGGTATCG
>JAYVIY010000105.1:0-1845 GCA_043769795.1 Pseudobdellovibrio sp.
GCCGAAGAACATATGGCACAGCATGCGATCCAAATGGTCGGTGACGGCTTTCCGGGTTTAGGAATCGTAGCTGCCGTACTTGGTATTGTTAAAACAATGGCGCATTTAACTGAAGGTGTAGAAAAAATCGGAGCATTAGTGGCTTCCGCACTGGTCGGTACTATGTTGGGAGTTTTCGGCGCCTACGGTTTTATTAATCCGACGGCAACGAAGATTCTTGCAGATATCGAAGCTGACGGGCGGTTTTTACAATGTATCAAGGCGGCCATGGTGGCTTTGCAGCGAGGTGCGCCTCCGCTGGTGTGCGTAGAGTACGCAAGACGTTCAATCATGCCGGAAGAAAGACCAAGTTTTGATGAACTCGACAAAGCAACTAAAGACATTAAAAAAGCGGCAGCTTAATTAACGACCGATAAGAGGAAATTGTGGCTCAAAGAAAACAGTTGATCGTCATCAAAAAAATATATGTGCAGGGAAATGCCTTTCATGGCGGTTCCTGGAAGGTTGCACTGGCGGATTTTATGACCGCGATGATGGCGTTCTTTCTTGTTATGTGGTTAATCGGGCAATCCGACGAAACTAAAAAAGCGGTTTCAGATTACTTTTCCACACCTTCGATGATCGAATACAATTTTCAGAATTTCGGAGCCGAGATTACTTTGGAAAAATTATTTCTGGATTTAGTTAACGAACCCTTTAAAGCCTTTCAGAGCTTTTTGGAACCCTCGGATAAAACCCCGAATATTCTGGATATGGGTTCAGCAAAGGTTATTGCCGCTTTCATGGCCGATAAAATGAGCGACAATGCAAAAAATGTTACGATTGCTCAGGATGGTTTTGATTTTGATATTCCGGATTACTATTTATTTGAAAAAGGCACAGCTCAACCCAACGTGAAATTTATCGAAGTGATGACGAGGCTGACTCAGATCACTTCCGGCCTGCAAGAATCTGAAGTGAAAGTTACATCTGCATTATTCATTCAGGCTGTGGCTGACAAAAAAGAATCGACCGCACAGAAGGTGGCAAAAGACCGACTGGAAATAGTTTCAGCCAAAATTAAAGCTGCCTTTGAACAAAATTCAAATAATTTAAACGGTTCAGTGTCAGTCAAAGACAAAAAAGGCGAATCAGACCAAGATAAAATTATCGGATTTATTCGCATTTCTATTCATCAGAAAATGGAAGAAAGCAAAAAACCGCGAAGAAAAATTGAATCACTTTTCGGCGACAAAGACAGTGCCAAAGATGTATACAATAATTTTGCCGAGCAGGTGAGTAAAAGAAAAGAAAAGAGCGCAAAAAGCGGTTTCGGTCAGGATCCTAATCTTGTGAACCCGGTGGATGCCGAAATTCAAAAAGCCGGCATAGAGGCCGACCCAACAAATTCACTGCAAAATACAGATCCGAATCAATAAACTAATTTAATAGCAACGTAAATGGCCGGATCATCGCGAATTCCGAACTGTGCCGAGTTCGAGTTAAAGGTCAGTCCGCTTTCAGCGTTGCAAATCGAATTAAAAATATATTGCCCGACAATTTTAAAATCAAAGTAGCTCTGATAGGCCGAGCTCTGACTAACTGTTACGCCACCATAGCCGCCATATTTAAAAGAAGTCCGATAATCAAAAAGTTTGCCTAGCCAGAGATATTCAGCCGCTGATTTTGTACCTTCGTAATTGTTCATCAGTTCAAATCCGAATTCATAGCCTTTCAGATTAATATCGGCACCGAAAGTCTGACCGTTACGAATATCAGACTTATAAAAGTGATTGTCCGTTAGAAAAAGATTGAAGGTAAATCGATCTCCGAAATCAATGTGAATGCGCGAAAAAATCTGCATCC
>JAYVIY010000106.1:0-5081 GCA_043769795.1 Pseudobdellovibrio sp.
TTTTTGAACTGAATCGCATTTTTTATAACTCGGCTCGGTAGATCGTTTTTTTTCCAGTTGTAGTTTCCAGCCGACTTAAAAGGCTCGACGGTTTCAAAGCAAAATTTCTGAAAAGTACTGATGTATTTTTCAGAATCAGAAGGCACAACGAAGCCTAGTCCCTTGGCGCCACTCATAAAAATTTCAGAATCCTCGAGTACGGCCCCTTTGATCATTTTTCTGTAGGACAAAATAAAAGTAGAGTCGAAACTTTTTGTCGCACCGAAATCCAGCAGAACTATGCGGTCTGCTCCGGCAGAATCGATCTGAATTTTGTAATTTCCTAGGTGTGGATCAGTCTGAACGAAATTCCATTCAAAAATTTCTGCAAAATAGAGATCCAGAAAGTTCTCTGAAAGCCGGTTTCTTCTGGTTTCAGATAAACTCTGAATTAATGTATGATCGGATCGAAGCCCCTCGATATACTCGGTAGCGAGCACCCGAGCATTTGAATACCTCTCGATAACGGCCGGCACCACAAAACGTTTGTCATTTTCAATCCGTTTTCGGTATTGGGTTGTTTGTGCCGCCTCGTGGAGATAATCAAGTTCCTGTCTCAGCATCATTCTGATTTCTTCAAAAACAGAAGTCAGATCTAAACCCGATGGCAATATTTTAGAAATTGATAGAATTTTTTTCAATGCTGACACGTCGGAATCGATCGCTTTTTCAAGGTTAGGGTACTGTATTTTAAGGGCTATTTTCTGTCCGGTACTTTTAATCGTTGCAAGGTGCACTTGCCCCATTGAAGCATTACCGATTGATTCCGGATTGATGCTGAGTTCGCTGAGCAGTTCAGCGGATAGATAGTTTTCTAAGTGCCGCAACATGTGCGACCATTCGATGGCCGGAGAATCTGATTGCAAGGTTTTAAGAGTGCGAACAACCTCCGGTGGAAAAAAATGTTCTCCGTACATTGAAAGCATTTGACCGGCTTTCATTAAACTGCCTTTAAGTTGACCTAACTCTTTTGTGAGTAACAAAGCCTGTGAGTTTAGCAATTCATCGAAAGTAGAGTTAGTCAGTTTAGCTGAAGTGTATTTTAGACCCGCGTTCAGTCCTAATTTTGCCAACGAGAGACTTCTTGAAAATACTGAGCTTTTAATTCGGGATAGCTTTTTAGATTGAGTCATTGATTGCTTCTGAATCTAACATAAGTTAACTTTTTTTTGAACACCTAACTGTAACGCGCGCGGAGTATTACGAGATGAAAATACTTATTACCGGAGCCACCGGGTTCATTGGTTCTAGTCTGGGCGAATATCTCGCTAAAGAGGGGCATGCTGTTGTGTTGGTTACAAGAAACGCAAAAGAGGCGAGTCGGCACCTGACCTATAAAGCGGATTTAGTTGAGTGCGACCTCAATAGCGAAGCGCTTCCATTAGAAAGTTTTGCTAAGATCAACGTGGTTATCAATCTGGCCGGAGAAAGCATTGAAGGACGCTGGACTAGAGCAAAGAAAAGTAAAATATTAAATTCAAGAATTTATACATCACGCAATTTATTGAAGAATTGCCCGGATACGGTATCAACAATTATAACTGCATCAGCCCAAGGAATTTACGGTGATCGAGGTGACGAATTAATCAGCGAAAGCTCATCCCTCGGTACCGGATTCTTAGCTGATGTCTGTCGGAGCTGGGAAGCTGAATTCAAAAATCGAAATCAACGTGTCGTCGTCTTGCGATTCGGGCTGGTCATGTCGCCAGCGGGCGGAGCTTTGCAAAAGCTGATTATGTTGTTTAAAAAAAATCTTGGAGCCCCGCTTGGAAGTGGCCTGCAGTGGGTCAGCTATATCAGTCTGAATGATTTAGTTAGGCTTATCAGTGAAGCGGTCAAGAATCCTCGATATGACGGAGTCATCAATGCGGTCAATAATAGTCCGGTAACTAATGCCGAGTTAACTACCGAACTCTGCAAAAAACTTAAAGTGTGGTGTCTACCATATGTTCCGGCAAAGATAATTCGGATAATGCTCGGTGAAATGTCGGAACTGGTTTTAAGCTCATTGCGCTTAAAACCTCAGAAACTAAATCAATTGGGCTTTATTTTTAAAGATGCTGATTTGAATGCGATTTTAAATTCGATTGAAGCCTAAGCTGCATTCATTAAGTGTTATTCGTGCAGTGTGCGCTGGTCTATTTGAGCGTTTATTTTTTTGAGAATATTTTCCGCTGAATCATGAACCCAGGCGCCAGCTGAAAAAAGGTGGCCACCGCCTCCGAATTCGCGAGCCCAGCTTAAAATTTCTAAAGTTCGGCTTCTGAAGCTGAGTTTGAAATAGTTATGGGCTTCCTCTCGAACGACAATTGAGCCATCCAGGTTTTTTACCGACATAAAAAGATCAACCAGATCACTGACGTCGTCAGAAGTGAGTTCGAACTCCCGAAGATCCGCTTTGGTTATAGAAATAATTGCATATGCATTGTTTTTGTATAAGACGTTGCTGATAAGCCGAGACAGATAGTTCATTTTATTAATTGACCAGCTATCAAAGAGTTGACTGTAAATGTCTTTATGTACGGCGCCGGCTTTAATAAGTTCAGTGGCCATATTCAGAATTTTGATTGAGTCACGCTGTACTTTAAAATTTTGCGTATCAAATAACAGACTCGTATAAAGCGCAGTCGCAATTTCGGCATTCAGCGCAATGTTCAGTTCTTTGATAATTTCGAGGACGATTTCTCCGGTACAGCTGGCCTGTTCGTTGATATTATAAATTATATTCTCGATTTTCTTTTCAAAAACCACATGATGATCAATAAACATTATTTTTGCTTTTTGTTCCCGCAATAAATCAAAAAGCGGGGAGCAAAGTTTCGGGTCATGAGTATCAAAAATGATCGCAAGGTCTTCGGGGCCGATCAGGTTGTGTTCGATTTTCAAAGCTTCTGTAATTTCGATTTTAGAGAGCAAAAACTGATAGCGATCCGGAGCTCTGTCATTATGGATAATTCTGACGGGGTAATTGTTTTTTTTTAGGGCATAATAAAGTGCAATTTCGCTACCTAAGCCATCTCCGTCTGCACTTTTATGTGTTGAAAGCCAAATCGTTTTGGCCGATTTCAGAATTGGCAAAATGTTCATGCAGTCAGTGTAATTTGACGCAGCAGGGTCTGTCCTCATGTGTTTGTCTAAACTATTAATTTTTGGTATAAAATAGGCTTTCGTATAGACCAAATATTAGGCAGCGCAAGGTGACTCAAAGTGCCGAAAGCGGACTTTTAAATCTAGACCAACAGAAAGGCCTTTTTATGTCACTGGACACTCTACCGATTACGCTGCTTGGAAAACAAAGTCTTGAGGCTGAATTAAAGAAATTAATTTTAGAAGAAAGACCCGCAATTATTAAAGCTATTGAAGAAGCTCGAGCCCATGGCGATATCAGTGAAAATGCAGAGTATGATGCGGCCAAAGAACGTCAAGGTATGATTGAAGGACGAATTGGCGAAATTCAGGGAAAACTTGCGGGCGTCGAGGCTATTGATCCCGCAACGATCAAGTCCGATCGAATTGTTTTCGGGGCCACAACTGAAATTCTCGACACGGATACAACCGAAAAGTCGGTTTATCAAATTGTTGGAGTTGATGAAGCCAACGTAAAAAAGGGAAAAATTTCAATTATCTCTCCGCTCGCCAGAGCAATGATCGGTAAAAAGAAGGGTGATTTGATCACCGTGCAAAGTCCGAAGGGCGATAAAGAATACGAAATAATTTCATTTAAATACGAATAAAAAACATGAGAAGAGCCGTCATTGATCAGCCGGGAGCCAGAATATTTTTAATCGGCCTCGCGCTGTCCATTTTTCTAGGACTGGCACTTCGTTCTCAAATTTCTGAAACCAGAATTCAAGGTTTTCTAAATAAATCTATTGATCGCCTTCAAGGAGACTTTTACGTTGATTACGAAACGGCAAAAGTAAATCTTTCTCGCTGGGGTTTGCCACTTCCGGCACTAATTATTGAAAACATCAGATTGAGTCCAAAGAGTACAATTTGTCAGAGCTCTCAAATCTATATAGAAGAACTAGAAGTTCCTATCTCTATTCCGGTTTTGCTCGGCTTCAGTAAAATTGTTCCTAAAATCAGGGTCAAGGAAATTGAGTTACGACTTTCAGACATAGACGAATGCATTGGTCAGAAAAAAGCTGAAAAAAACGAACAGGCAGTTAAAACTGAATCAGCAGAAAAAACTGAAGCGAAGTCGACGGCAGTTGCAACAGGAATCTCCGCAGCGACTGACGTAAGTACGGAAGCCCATTTCAAAAATATTTTTTCAAATAATACCAAAGCTGAATTAAGAGAAATCTATATTGAAAAACTTAAAATAATTTCAAAGAATAACCCTGATCAACCCCTCCTTCTGAAACAAATTAATTTTGAGTTGTTTTACGCGGAAAACCGCTTGGCTGAAGTTCAGATCAAGTCAAAAATTAGCGCGCTAAAAGATTCGCGCTCGGATATTTACTTTCTAAATGCCGGTCTGATAGCGATGTTGAAATCAAAAGAGAAAAATGAAATTGAAACCTTAGTGAATATTAACGGAAAATTACTTGATGGAGATATTCAGCTGTTTGTGCATTCATTTTCAGGCAGCAACAAATTGAATTATGAGCTTGGATTGCAGCAGGTGTCGTTAAAGGCTTTGTCGCCACTATTTGATCATATTGAAGTCTTAAAAAACGTAACGGCAGAAAAAATTCCAATTTCAGTCAGTTTCATTAATAACGGAGAAGTTTTTTTTGGAGCTAAAAAGCTTTTTGAATCGAAGTTTAAAAAGCTTCAGGTTAATGTGGAAAATGGCTTAATTCGGATTAACGAAGTCGACACGAGTTTTGCCAATTCTCTCTTTACAGTTAAACCTTTTAGAATGGCTGTAGAGTCACTTTCACTCACAAAATTGAAAAATGTAGAACAGTTTAAAAACAAACTCGACAGTGTCGACAGCCTCGGCGAATTATCGGGCAGCCTTGATTTTCGCAGTGAAACTGACTTCAGATTTAAGGGAAATGTTAAGAATATAAAAGCCGTGTTTTCGAACC
>JAYVIY010000107.1:0-5077 GCA_043769795.1 Pseudobdellovibrio sp.
ACTGAATTCTTTGGCCCAATCACCTGAACAAAGTGGAACTCTTTTAAAAATCACAGTGGGGAGTGATTGGGGAGTGGCCGATCTCTGCCCAAAGCCGGAATTAGGCGACAACGATTTGTCTGCAGAAATCAGCACTAAAGGAAGTTTGTATCTCAGGGCACTAGAACTTGCGGAACAGGATTTACAGGCGCGGCGCGAGAAGCGTTCGCTTCTGATGGATAGACCGATAAAAAATAATTTTTTGATTACGGATTATAAAAATGAAAATTTGCAAAGTCCGCGGTTTTTAAATCAAACTATTAAAATTAAAGCCGATCACGACATCGAAAGTTTAAGTCGGGTCGTAAACGCCATTCAATTGAATGTGAAATTGAGAATTGATTTTAACTCCGGCCTTTCAATTGGCGAATTCAATTTGTTCTTAGAAAAACTTTCAGTTAGTGCTAAAGAAAAAATTGAATACATTGAAGATCCGACTAAGATAGGCCCGGAATGGAAAACTTGGAATAAAATTGTGCCTCTGGCTTTTGATTTTCAGCAGGGCCAATACAGTTCGGAAATGGCCGATTTTCATATTGTTAAACCCAGCCGGCAGAGTGTCATTGGCGATATGAAGTGCAAAGTTCTGACTTCTGCGATGGACCATCCGGTGGGAGTGGCCCACGGGTTAAGGATTGCGCAGGTTTTAGCTCTGCGGGATAGCGGATTTTTAACATTGAACATTTATGAGGCCGGAGAATTTAACAAATATTTTTTGCAGCAGGAAAACCTTCTGAACTTTTCAGAGCTCGCGCGCGGAGATTACGGAATCGGAATGACTGATGATCTTGAAAAGCTGCGTTGGGTGAATACTTTATGATTGATTTCAAAACCGATGGGCCGAATATTTTGCTGATTAATACTAGACTGAGTGAGTCTGAAATAAGAACTTTTAACGAATTAAAGGTCGAATTTGATTCGGCAATCAATTCGAAGGGCTATTTTTTAATTGCTAGTTCGGGCTCGTCGCAGGTTGCTGATTCAAGTGTAAAGCTGGTTGCACTTTCAAAGCAGGCAGTTCTGAATTCTGCTGTCAGATTCAATGGTTTTTTCAATGCCGGGTCAGGAGACAATTGGGGCCTAATGCTTCCGCGCTTTCATGTTGCGGGCCTCAGTATATTGGCACGCTCGCATTTAGCCGGCTCTGAAGTTTTTGAAAAAGAATGGAATCCTGAAACTATTTTTTCGTGGATCGATCACAACAATATCAAATTTCTCTCGATGGTTCCGACGCAGGTTTTCGACCTGGTGAGATCGGTGATAAAAGCTCCTGCCGGTTTAAAACGGGTTTTCGTCGGAGCCGGCGCTCTCGATCAGGAATTAAAGAAAAAAGCAGTAGCTCTGAATTGGCCGCTTATTGAAACTTACGGGATGACCGAAACGGCTTCTATGATTGCAGTTAAAGAGAATGCCTTTTTTAAATTATTGCCAGGAGTAGAGGTAAAAATTGAATCAGAGAAACTAAGTCTGAGGTGCAATTCTATACTGAAGGCCACTATTCAGAAGTTCAACGATCAGATCATTTTGCGTAAATTTGACGAAAGTCAATGGTATCAAACGGACGATTTAGGCGAGCTGGTCAGATATGAAAACGTGACTGGATTGAAATTTCTAGGTCGTTCCGGTGACTACGTAAAAATTCTGGGCGAAGGAGTTTCGCTTGTCGAACTGCGAATTCAATTTAGCAGAAAAGCTTTGGCTGCCGGTTATGACATTTCAAGATTTGAACTGGTGGCCCTAGAAGATGAGAGGGCCGGTTTCAGAATCATATTGGTTACAGACCGAACTGAAGGCCAGTTGCAGGCCGAAAAGCTAGCTGAAATTTTTAATTTAGGTTGTCGTCCCTATGAAAAAATCCTGAAATGTGTCGTTGTCGGACAAATACCGAGAACACAACTAGGTAAGTTGAAAACCGAAGATTTAAAACGTATAATAAATGATACATTGATCAAAGGAACTCATGGCTAATATTAATCAGACACCTTGGGAAATCGGCTCTATTTTTATCTGCACGAAATGCGGTGCTAAATTCAATGAGACGAACATGGCCGAAGAAGTGAAATCAGAAATTAGAAAACAACAAAAAGCCGATGAAACCCAAGGTAAAATTAGGGTTATTACTTCGGCATGCCTAGGGGTTTGTTTTCCGGAAAAGCAGACTTTTGCGTACATGCCGGTCGATGGTAAAACTGAGGTTTTTACAACGGAGTTAAACAAACAAAGCGTTTTGCAGGAAGTTCGATCGCTGCTAGAAAAAAAATTAGCTAAATAGAGGACCCTTCGTCTAGCCCAGTTGGACAAACAACAATGACATTATGCACCCTTTCATTCATGATAACTGGATGAATATTAAATTTTGGGGAGTTCGGGGTTCAATTCCTCATTCACTAGATACAAGGGGCTGGATTACACATTTTGAAAAAGTGATGCGTAATTTTTTCGAATCCGGATTTTCAAAGCCCGATCAAATTGCAAAATTTATTGAGTCTAAGCATGTTACAGAAATTGGCGGCTTCGGCACGGCGACGACTTGCGTTGAAATTTCGCAAGGCGCGCAATCAATCATCATCGATGGTGGCAGCGGAATTAAATCAAAAAGCGACCTTGGCGATTTAGCCGGTCAAAAAGAATTTCATATTATTGTTTCGCACTTTCACCTGGATCACATTATGGGGCTACCATTTTTTACACCACATTTTATAAAGGGATACACGATCAATTACTATTCTGTTCATGACGAAACTGAAAATGTAATTAAAGGACTTTTTAAAAAACCGACATTTCCGGTTTCTTACGAAAAGCTTCAGGCCGATATTCGCTTCCATAAATTGTTACCGCATAAAAAGAACCAGGTTAATGGTTTTGAAGTCACTCCTTACCTAATGGATCACCCTGACCTTTGTTTCGGTTTCAGAGTTGAAAGAGACAAAAAGGTCTATGCCCATGCAGTAGATAATGAGGCCGTCAGAATGTCGAAGTCAGATCTGGGGATTGACTCGGGCCTTTATGAAAATGCCGATCTGCTCTATTTCGATGCCCAGTACGACGAAGATGATATGAAGCTGAAAAAGGGATGGGGCCATGGAACTTGTGATCGAGGTTTTCAAATTTGTGCCAACTTTGGTCTTAAACAAGTACTTTTTGCTCACCATGACCCTGCTTTTTCTATTGAGGATTCTCGGCGGCAAAAGGAAAAAGCCGCAGCGACCTACGAAAAAAGATTCAACAATCTGAATTTAAATTGGGATTTCGCATTTGAAGGTCAGGTTGTTGAGCTGTAACTTTCTTTGCATTATTTTTTTGTTTTTCAGTCTGAGTGCTTTTGCGGAAGTTAATTTAAATTATAAAATTCAATACAGGTCGGTGCCCAGTGCGCTTAATGGCTTGGCAAGCCTGGCCTACGAGAATCTTCTTTGGGGTCGGCCTGATAAAGCGATGCCATTCTACGGTTATTATAAAGTTGGAGTCGTCGCGGGAGGCTCACCCACGCTAGGGGCCTTTTTAGAAGTGGCGCCGATAGCGCCGTTAGTTTTGAAGTATCAGAAATCGATGACCTATAGATTTTTAAAATCTTCAGTTTTTAATTGTGAAACGGTCTATTGTTTCGGCTCCGTAGAGCGCAATGACTTTTCTATTCAGCTGGCCGCGGGCAGTGGAAAATTGGTCGCTGTTTCTTCGTATCTTTGGCGCGACCTGCGAGTTCCCGAAAGTTCAAATCCGGTTTTAGCCGAACAGGAACTTTTTACGGCAATGTCCGGAACGCATTCATACAACGAACTGGGTTTAACTATCGGCTACGTTCTTGATGATGCTTCAATTTTTGGAGTTCACTACACGGCGGGGTTCATTTCCCAAGGAAGTCGGCGCTCTGCTGCGATTTATGGAATTTACCACTGGAAATGGAATGATTTTGATCTGACTGCAGGCGCCGGGCGCTATGAAACGGACCAAGCATCGGTTAGCGGCAGCGGAATTCTCTTTGTAATCGGAAAAAAGTTCGGAGAGACCTTAAGTCTATTTTAATTATTTTTTGAAAATCAATTCGGTTTCTTTGTCGGTACCGAACAAATCAACGCTTCTTTTTTCTACGCTGTCGGGAAATAAGAAATCGGCATCGGGCCAGTTGATCGCCGATTTCTTCATAAAATCAACCCAGATGGGAACGGCACCACTGCCCCCCGTTAGCTGGCTGGAAGTGCCCTGATCGTATCCGAGCCATACCACGGTTGTCATATAAGGTGTAAAACCCGAGAACCAGGCATCTTTATTGTCGGAAGTGGTTCCGGTTTTGCCGGCAGAGGGTGCTTTCCAACCCATGGCCAGTGCTGATTTTGCAGTTCCGCTTTTTAAAGTTTCTTTGAGCATTCCGACCACGACGGCCGTAGAACCTGCGTCTATTTTTTGATCGAATACCGGATTAAATTCAAAAATAGTTTCATTCTCTTTGCTTTTTACTCTTTCGATATAACCGGATTTCGTAAATTTCCCGAAATTGGCTAGAGTTCGGTAGGCATCTAGAACTTCGGTCGGATAATGTACGCTGGCACCGAGACTGGTCGCAGGAATGAGTTCCATCGGTGAGGAGAATCCAGCAGTATGGGCCACCTCAATGATCTTAGGCAATCCAACTTTAAAGGCAACCTGTGCTGTCGGTGAATTCAGACTTTCTTTCAATGCAAAATACAGAGGGATTTCTCCATGGTAAGTCTTATCGTAATTGACCGGCGACCAGCTTTTCTTATCGTATTTCCACTCGAACTTCTGATCGTTAATAATTGTTTTAGGATTTGAGCCGTCAATGATTGATGTTAAAAACACAATGGGTTTTATGAGTGAACCGATTTGCCTTTGGGCATTGATGGCCCGGTTGAACTGAGTCTGCCGGTAGCTGTATCCACCGACAAGCGTCGTAACCAAACCGGTCTGATTTTCAGTTGAAATAACAAGGCCTTCAAGCTTGAGCCCTTTGGCTTTGTTCTTCACTAAATTTTTCCGATTTTTTTCAAGATCAGTAATTTGTTTTTGTAGGGACTCCTGC
>JAYVIY010000108.1:0-12902 GCA_043769795.1 Pseudobdellovibrio sp.
GTCACTGAAAGTCGGCTGATCGTCGATCGAAAGAAGGCTGACCGGGCGCACTTGATTGACCAACTCATGAAACTCATCCATTGGCATGTTCAACTTTGCCGAAATTTCCTCTTCATTTGGAACTCGTCCGATTTCAATTTCAAGGGCGGCCACCGTGCGGTCAAGAGCCTTTGACTTATCGCGGACTGATCGGGGAACCCAATCCTGAGATCTTAACTCATCAAGAATAGCTCCACGAATACGGAACTCCGCATAGGTTTTAAATTTATTATCACGGGTCGGATCCCATTTATCGATGGCATCCATCAAACCGATAGAGCCGGCTGAAATCAGATCATCGAGTTCAATATTGGGAGGTAGTCGCACCGCGATTTTTTGCGCAACGAATTTTATAAGAGGTGAATACTCTTTAATAAGCTCTTCTTTTTGATTACGCTTAATATTCTTTTTGGGCTCTTCTTTGTATTTCTTCAGAATATTAGTTTTTGACATTAATGACCCCTCTATAAATTATACTATCCGATAAATGCTAATCTAAACAGTCTAAACAATTTAAGCATGACCAGAGGCTGGTCTAAAAATCATGTCAAGACCTTTGACAGTGTTACCTGCCGAAGTTGCTATTTGATTTTGAGACACTATTTCTGAACATAACGCTGTTATTGCAAGTGAAGAAATTGATTTTGCGTCCTGTCTTATAATGAGACGCTGTAAACGGTTCGATTGCTTAAGCTGTTGATCGTAAGGAATCGTAGTTTTGTAACTCAGACTCACCGGTAAAAACTGCTGAACCACGTCTGCAAATCGCAGATACAACTGTGCTCCAGCTCTTTCGTCTTGAACTTGGTTACAAACAATAGAAAATTTTCGGGTTCGGTGCTTTTGATTAAGAACTTTTATTAAGGCATAAGCATCCGTAAAGCTCGAGGGGTCAGGAGTCAGTAAAACAATGCATTCGTCGGCCACCGAATTCAAATGAAGAACCTGATCATGCAGTCCGGGAGAGGTGTCGATAATCAAATAATCATAGATGTAACTGACTTCCGAAATATGGGAAAGAATTTCTCTTCTTTGAAAGGCATTGAGCTGACATAAATCATATATTCCGCTGCCGCCGGCCAATAAATCAATATTTTGCGCCACCTGCGTGAGACAATCATTAAGGCTTACACCTTTAAAAAGATCCTGCAAAGTTCTCTGCGGGTGCACGCCAAAGAAAATATCCACATTGGCCATACCCAAATCACCGTCTAGAATCAATACTCTTTTGCCCAGTTTAGATAGTCCCATGGCCATATTGCAGACAACGGAGGTTTTTCCTACTCCGCCTTTACCCGACGTGATACTCAAAATTTTCATACGATGGCTTCCTGTTTTCTGTTTTGTGTAATTTTAAGTAACAGATCGACAACACGTTCTGCAGTTGCGAATTCAAAATCTTCCGGAACTTTGGTACCTATTCCGAAGGCATAGAGTTCGGCCTTAATACGTCTTACAAAATTATAAATATTGCCATGCTGGCTGGCTTCATCAAGACCGGTGAAAATAACATCATTAAAGCCGAAAGCTTCGTATCTTTTTGCACATTCAAGTAAATCCATGTCTTTTGACGAACTCGATAGTACTAAATGTGTTCTAAGCGACTTATAAACAGGCGGAGACATGCGCTGAATATAATTAATTTCTTCCGGAGTTCTGAAGTTTAAACCCGCATAATCCACCAAAATGTGATCGAGGTTCTCAATGTGCGGAATCACATGGGCCCAGTCCTGCTGGGAACGAATAGTTAAAAACGGCACGTTTAAAATCTGACTGAAAATTTTCATTTGTTCGGCGGCGCCAACTTTTGAACTATCAGTCGAAATAATCGCTACGCGCTTGCGCTGATTTAAAATCATGTTGCTTGCCAGTTTTATCAAAGAACTGGTTTTTCCAGAACCTGAGGGTCCTACAAAAAGATGAAATTGCTCATTTGTAGTGTTGGCTATCGGAGTGGTTTCCAATATAAATTTTGCAATCCAGCTTTCAACCGTCGTAGGTGCATTTTGCTGCTGTGAAGTCAGCTGTTTCTGACATTGGACGATCATTTCTCCCGCGATATCAGGCATAATTCCGCAAGCGGTCAGTTTCTGAAAATATCGGCTCATGGGATAATGCACTCCGCAGTCAGCACCGGGATGTGCTTGTACAAAACTCTGCGGAACAGATTGAAACTTCGACATGACATTTTTAAGTGTTTCAATTTCCTGTTTCAGTGAATTCACTTCCATATCGTTCCAGGCTTTTTTCGCAACTTGAGTCACCGCTGTCTGAACCGGATACATTTCCTGTTCTGAACGTGTGTCGGTGTCGCTGTCACCGTCTATATCTGCGTATCTTCGCTGTGTAATTTTGTAACCTGCTGTTGTGGTCGCTTTCGGCATTGGCGTCGTCTTCGTAGTCTGCTCGTTCATCTTAGTAATCTGACTTTCAATCATTTTTCGCATCACTTCTTTCTGATCTTTAGCCGTACTCTTGATGAACTGTTCCTTTTGCTGATTCGGAAGTCTCGATTCAACAAATTTTTTCTTATGAAGAATGGCCTCTGAAAATGCTGCGGTCACTTCGATACTTTTCTCGCCGCCGAGGCCAAAACCCTTGGTAATTTCTTTTGCTGAAAGAATAATTGCATCCGGCCCCAACTGGCTTTTGATCATCTCAAGAGCTTCTTTCATCGATCTGGCCTCAAATTTCTTTACTTGCATCGTGAACCTCTTTACTCATTCTCAATTTAAACTGACATTCGCAACTGATTGAACTTTAACGTCTGCCGTAATTTCATTATGTGAAAGTACGATCAGCTGAGGTATAAACCTCGAAACTAACTTAGATATATGTCGGCGCACCGTAGGGCTTGTCAGCAGAATAGGCTGCGACGCAATCTCAGGATGCCCCTCAATATTCTGGGCAATATTCGAAATCATTTTCGAAGCGGATTGCGGGTCCATTACTAATTGCACTCCTTGTTCAGTCTGCAGCAATGCATTGGCAACGATCTCTTCGAGTTTCGAATCAAAAGTCAGCACTGTAACAGCACCTTCATCGTTGGTGTACTTAGCTGTAATAGAACGTGATAACTGTTTTCGAACCGATTCAGTCAATAGATCAAGATCTTTTGTGCGCCCAGCCTCGTCGGCAAGAGTTTCAAAAATCGTGAGCAAATCACGAACGGATACCTGTTCCCGAAGCAAATTCTGAAGAACTTTTACCACTCCACCGAGCGAAAGTGCTTCCGGTATGAGATCTTCAATCACCTTAGGATGAGTTTTCTTGAAGTTTTCTATCAGCTGCGAAGCTTCCTGGCGACCCAGCAATTCATGTGCATGGGTTCGAATCATTTCGGTCACATGGGTGGCCATCACTGTAGGTAAATCCACTACCGTATAGCCGGCAAGCTCTGCTCGGTCGCGGTTGGCCTGAGAGATCCAGACTGCGTCAAGACCGAATGCAGGTTCTTTTGTTTTGACACCTTCAATTTGTTCGGTCACCTGCCCCGGATCCATGGCTAACAGAGCATCTGGTCTTAAAATTCCGCCGCCGATTTTATTGCCTTTAATTAAAAAACGATACTCACCGGGTGCCAATTGCAAATTATCTCGAATATGCACGCTAGGTACAATTATTCCTAGATCTAATGCAAATTGTTTTCTGATCGATGATATTCTCTCAAGTAAATCACCTGATTTACTTGAATCAACCACGTTAATCAGCCCGTAACCCACTTCAAGTTCAACCATGTCGAGCGGAAGCATGCTTTCGACATTTTCTTTTTTAGGCGCCGTTAACTCAGCTTCGACTCTGTTTTTTTCAAGCGTGACAGCTTCTTTTTTATATTGAGAAATCAACCAACCAAAACCGGCAATTAAGCCACCCATTGTAATAAACGGTATCGTCGGTAAACCCGGAATCATAGCCAAGATGGCCAAAACTCCACCCGTTATATATATAGCACGAGGATTCATAAATAACTGTGACGTTACTTCCGTACCCATGTTTTCGCCGCTGCTACTTCTAGTTACGATTATACCGGCAGCAGTCGAAATGATCAGCGCGGGAATCTGAGCAAGTAATCCATCTCCGATAGTGAGCATAGTATAATTTTTTGCCGCCGTACTTAAATCAAGATTCTTTTGCATGATACCGATTAACAATCCGCCGACGATATTAATCACTGTAATGATAATACCCGCGATAGCATCTCCGCGAACAAATTTACTGGCACCATCCATTGCCCCGTAAAAATCGGCTTCCTGCTCAATTTCACGTCGACGTTTTTTTGCAGTGGCTTCGTTGATTGCACCGGCGTTGAGCTCAGCATCAATTGACATTTGCTTACCCGGCATTGCATCTAAAGTAAATCGTGCTGCAACCTCAGCTACTCGACCAGAACCTTTTGTAATAACGATGAAATTAATTACAACCAGAATCGAGAAAATAATAAATCCGATAACATAGTTGTTGCCGACAATCACATTGGCAAACGCGGCGATCACGCCTCCTGCAGCCTGCGGTCCTTCGTGACCATGCGACAATATCAAGCGCGTAGTGGCCACATTCAATGCCAAGCGAAATAGAGTCGTCATTAATAGCAGCGATGGAAATGACGTAAAATCCAGCGTGCGAGTAACATAAATCGAAGTCAAAAGAATCAAAAGACTGAGAGCCAGCGAAAATGTCAGAGAAATATCCAACATGACCGGTGGCAACGGAATAATCATAACTCCGATAATCGCAAGTACACCGAAAGCAATGAAGAGATCGGTGTTTTTCGTAAACTTTTCAAATCTTTTTGAAAACTGAAAAATTTGATCCATTATAATCCTCGCTCAGGCTGAATTTTTTGAGTTCTATTGCTTTTCTTTTTACGACGTAACCGATAAACATACGAAAGAACTTCGGCCACCGCGACAAACAATTCTCGCGGAACAACCTGCCCGATTTTAAGTGTTTTGAAAATAGTACGAGCCAGAGGTTTGTTTTCGATAATGGGTATGTTATTTTCACGGGCCAATTGCTTGATTCGTTCAGCGACCAAGTCGCCGCCCTTTGCAATAAGCTGTGGGGCCGGCAGATCTGCTGAATATTTTAAAACCACTGCGATGTGGGTCGGGTTGGTTATAACCACATCACCCTTCGGAACGGCCAGCATCATTTTGCGGCTGGCCACTTCACGTTGCACTTTTCGGATTCGGGCCTTGATCATGGGATCACCCTCTCGCGACTTATGTTCTTCTTTAATTTCTTGCTTGGTCATCATCATTTCTTTTTCAAGTTGCCATCTCTGAAAGAAATAATCGGCTCCGGCCAAAACCAGCATGAAAAAACCCGCCGATAGAAGTAATTTAAATATGATCACTCCAAGATAAGCCAGTATCTGTTCTAAACCATAGCCGGCAAGGTAAGGAATCTTAGTCAATTCAGATTTTAAAATAAAATAGACAATAAAACCGATAACCGCCATTTTAAGAATTGATTTAATAATGTCAGCCAGTCCTTTTAATGAAAATATCCGGCCAAGACTGTTTAATGGATTTAGCTTATTAAGATCCGGCTGCAAAGCTTCTTCATTTTGCAATAAACCTGTTTGCATCACTTGCGAAGCTACGCCGATAATCAGTGCCACCATGAAAAGAGGCCCAACAAGAATAACTAATTTATATCCGATGTACGAAAGAATTTCAGTGATTTTACCTTCACGAATCGTATAAATTAACTCTGCCCCCATGGTGCGATTGAAAACATCGAAAATATTTTGCAGAAAAAAGCGCGAAGCCATATAGAGCACCCCGGCTGACACCAAGAAAAACAACGCCGTGCTTAATTCACGGGTCATCGCGACCTGGCCACGCTTGCGAAATTCTTCCCGCCTTGCGTCCGATGCCTGTTCTGTTTTTTCGCCCTGATCTTCAGACATTTATTCCCTTTATATTAAACAGTACGCAGAAACTTAAAAAATTCATTCATCGAAAAATCGACCACTCCTGAGATCTGCATCGCGAGAAGAGGCAAACTAATGAACATTATTATAAACCCGATCAATACGGTGACTGAAGCCGAGGTCACCATCACATTGATTTGTGGTACAACACGGCTAAGTAAAGCCATACCGAACTGAATAATCATCATCGAAATCAGCACAGGGGCCGAAATCTTTATTCCGATAATCAGAAAACTTTGTACTTTCATGACCATTTCGGCAAAGGAGGCGTAGCCGAAACTCAACTGTGCAATCGGTGTCGTTGTGAAACTCTCGACAAGTCCGGTGATCATCATATGATGACCGTTCATAGATAAGAATATAAGTGTCGCTATAATTGAGTAAAATTGTTCCATCGCATTACTCATCGAACCCATAATCGGGTTGAACATCTGAGCCTGACCGAGACCGGTTGAAACTGAAACAATTTCGCCGGCCATTGAGACGGCAAAAAAGAAAAGTCGGGTAACGAAACCCAGCACAATTCCCACCAGCACTTCACGGCCCGCAAGCATCAACAGATCACCCTGAGATTCACTCAGGCGTACCAAAGCCGAATTAGTGGCCACCGATTGAAAAACCACGATTGTAAAAACAACAGAAGTTAAGATCTTCAAATGGACCGGTATATTGCTTGTACTGAATATCGCAGCAGAAATAATGAAAGTCGACATTCTGATCAGAATTAGAGCGAACATCAGAATTTGAACTTCGTTCAACTGCGAAAAGCTAAACATTTATGGTCCTCTGACAATTGTTGCAATGTTTTCAAAAAGATTCGTCGTGTAAGAGTTCATGGTGTCGAGCATCCAAGGACCGGCTAATACCAAAATAATTCCAACAACAATCATCTTCGGAACGAAGGTCAAAGTGTTTTCGTTAATTTGGGTCAGTGCCTGAAAAACACTGATAATTAGTCCTATCACTAACGTGCTTAAAAGCAGCGGTGCTGATAGCATAGCCAGCGTTTTAAGTGCGTCCTGACCCAGATGTATGACAATTTCTTCGCTCATTCAATAACCCCTCTTGTTGTCTTTATCCGAAACTTCTGACCATTGAACCGATCAGCAGAGTCCAGCCATCGACCAGAACGAAAAGCATAATTTTAAACGGTAACGAAATCACAATCGGCGGCACCATCATCATACCCATTGCCATTAAGACACTGGCCGCAAGGATATCGATTATTAAAAACGGAAGAAAAATAATAAAACCTATCATAAAAGAGGTTTTGAGTTCAGAAACGATAAAAGACGGAACCAATACGATCGTAGGAACATCTGCGCGGGTTTTAGGTTTTTCAATCTTTGCGAGCTTTACGAAAAGTGCCAGATCCTGGTCGCGGGTCTGGGTAAACATAAACCGACGCAGCGGAACCAATGCATTTTCAAGTGCCTGTTCCTGTCCGAGGTTGCCGCTTAGATACGGTTGCATGGCCTTCTGGTTAATTTCTGTAAATGCGGGGCCCATGATAAAAAAAGTTAAAAACAAAGACAACCCTACCAATAATTGATTCGGCGGAAGCTGTTGCACACCCATTGCTTGTCGTAAAAACGACAGCACAATCAGAATTCTCGTAAAGCCCGTCATCATGATTAAAATCGCCGGCGCCAAAGTCAGAACCGTAAGCACCAGAACCATTTTAATTGCGTTGACTACTTCCGTTGGATTCTGAGTTGTCTTAAATCCCATGTTCAAAGTGGGCAGAGTAACCTGAGAGTAAGCCCAAGAGCCGAAAAATAGAATAAAAAGTGGAACTAAGGCCCGAATCCATTTCACGAAAGGCTCCGCATTGATTTAATTTTTTTGCTAACCGAGTCTGTTACTCCGGAAAAGGAAAATTCTTCATCCAGTTCATCTGCAGAATTTTTTGAAGCACTTGTTGCACCGGCAGCGTTTGTCATTGATTCAGAAAAAGTTTTAGGCATTTCAGTCGGTACTTCATCGTCAATCAGAGAGAGCGACTTAATCATAGAAATGCCAGAATCGGTTATTCCGATAAGCATAGATTCTCCGGCCACATGAACGATAGCTAAGCTCTTTTTAGGGCCGAGGTAATGCTGAGTCAGAATCTTAATCTGCATATTTGATTTGTTGATTACATTCGACGTTTTGTAGCGACGAACAAAGTAATAACTGGCCCCTAGCAAGATTAAGACAATAGCTGCCGAACTCATTGCTTTTGCAGATGGCGTACCAGCTTCAGTCATTTTCTTTTCTGCAGCTATCGACAGCGGAATCTGATCTTCAGGCAGCTTTACTGTTTCGGCCGTTTTAACAGCGGCAACCTGATCAGTTGGGGTAGCCGCTTCGGCAGCATAGGCTACGAGGGCCGTGTTGTCTGCAATTGTAGCTACTGCTGTCGTCGTTGCAGCTGCAACTTCAGTTTCAGGCTGAGTAGCCGTCATTTCTTCGCCATAAGATAGCGCCGACAAAACTAAAATAAACGTTGTTAAAAATAAACTTTTTATCATTTTAAGTGCTCTATTCTTTCTGACGGTGAAATAATATCTGTCAACCGCACACCGAATTTTTCATTCACGACAACGGCCTCTCCTCGGGCGATTAATTTGTCATTAACCAGAACCTCCATTGGTTCTCCGGCCAATTTCATTAATTCGATAACTGAACCCTGTGTTAAGTTTAGTAAATCACTCACCGGCATCTTTGTGCGTCCCAGCTCAACAGTGACCTTCAACGGAATATCCAGAATAAGGTCCAGATTTCTATCTTTGACGCCAGATTGCGCTGTAGCAACTGAGCTTTCGAGATTTTCGTTCAGCTGATCTGCAATTTTATCCATTGGATCCGACATATTTTCCCCTTACTTTTCTATTTGCTTTGTAATCTGCATTGCCACTGTGCCGTGATGCACGCCATAGTAACCTTTAAATTTTTTCACATTTTCAACCTGTACATCGAGTTCACCCGAAGAATCCTGAGTCAGAGAAATCACATCCCCTATTTTCAGGTTCATCAGATCCTTTAATTTGATTTCGGTTTCACCCAAATTCACTTTTATATCAACGTCCGTGTCTAACAATTGCTCTTTAATTATCGAGGTCCAAAGTTTTTTATCTGTCTGGTCGGATTCGACCTGAAAGCCCGTGGAAAGTTTTTGTTTGATCGGTTCAATTGTTGAATACGGAATAACGATTGAAATAGTTCCTGAGGCCTGCTCTAGCTCGACATCAAATGTTGATGCGATCACAACGTCTGTTGGCGGCACGATTCCTACGAATTGCGGATTGATTTCAGTACGTTGAAATGAACAATCAATTTTTTCAATGGTTGACCAAGAGATTTCAAGATCATTGATGGCCAGCTCAACGACTTTTTTTACAATTTGAAGTTCGATGGGAGTAAATTCTTTGCCGTCAAGTTTGGCATAAGGTCGATCGGCTCCACCGAAGAATGAATCGACTAACGCATAGGCAAGCTTTGCCTCAATAACAAATAGCGCAGATCCACGCAGATTATTAAAACGCAGCACACTCATGCAGGTTGGAATTGGCAAGGTATTGATAAATTCACCGAATTTAAGAAACTCAGTGGATGTCAGTGTGATAGACGCAATTTTTCGAAGAGAACCAGAAAGAGAAACCCGGAATGAGCGCATGAATTTTTCATAAATGACTTCGAGCTGTGGCAATCGGCCGCGGATAATTCTATCCTGACTGGTCAGGTCGTAGGTGATAACATTTTTTTCAACATTTCCACCGTTAATACTCTTGACGTTGCTACTCGAATTTCCGCTACTGCCCGAATCACTTGAAGGCACATCGCCTTCGGTTACGGCGGCAAGAAGAGCATCAACTTCACTTTGGGATAGAATCTGATTCAAGCAAGCCCCTTTCGGTTAACGTAAGTAATCAATCGTTTAATTGTAGATAAGCTCAGTAAAGTAAACATTTATGATCTTCCCTTTGCTGAGAAACGAATTAATATTGTCTTTAATTTCATTTCTTAAAGCGTCCTTACCTTCTTTAGCGGATACCTCGTCAAAACTTTTGCTTGAAAGAATAATAATGATAAAATCGCGAATCTGAGCTTTGCGATTTTCTATTTCCTGAATAACTTCATTGCCCTTGATTTCAAGTTCCATGTTAACTTTCAGAACTTTTCTTCCCTTTGAACCTGCCAAATTAACAATGAATGTTTCAAGGGGAATTACTTTACCGACTTCATCGCCAGCTTTTTTGACGTCAGCTTCCCGAGTGGCTTGTTCTCCCTCAATAACTTTGTCGATGCCAGGGCGCGACTCTTCTATTTTACGGCCTTTCCAGATCATAAATCCGACAAAGGCGACAACGAGCATGTTTACAACAACCAGACCTATCAGCAAATAGGGTTTAGCCACGACCACCGAACTTTTTGAAGCTGCGGCTGCTGCCGGGTCTACTGTTGCTTCTTTTTCTTCAGCCAATTTCATCCTCCAAGTTAACGACTTTCTGCGCGGACGCATCAATGCATCTTTATACGAAGCAACAGCAGTGCCACATGAACTTTAGTCTGGAGGATTTAATTTTTCGGGCTCTACGTCAAAAAAATGAATACTGGCGACTTGGTCTAGGAAAGAATAGACCACAAAGTTGACGAGTCCTGTTGATATTTTGTCGGCCGCCGGACTAGGCTTTAGTCATTCAACGATCACTGAATTTCTGTTTCAGTTTCTACATCAACCGTACGTAAATCGTCTTCGTCAACCTGCCAATCGCTCTCGATTAAATTGGAAACTTCTAGATTTTGCAGATTTTCATCTTCATCTATCAATTCATAAAGCAATTGAATGAGGTCGTCGGTGGTTACGATTCCGACCAGCTCTTCGTTGTGAGAAACCAACATCGATGAAATTTTAAATTTCAGCATCTGTGGAATGATCTTCTTTAAATTTTCATCCCGTTTTATAATTCTGACTCTTGGGCTCATCACTTCTTTAATTTCGACATTTTTATTCAAAGCTCGTGCTACGTCTGTTGAAGAGAGTATTCCAGATAATTCATTGAAAGAATCTACAACCGGAAGATGTCTGATTTTGTTAATTGCCATGACTTCTTCAGCTTGTGAAATATTTTTACCTTCAGAAATCGTAATTAATTGGGAAGACATGACCGATCTGGCTAAAAAGTTCATACGAACCTCACTTTCTCCGGGCTCAGCCGGATAATTCAGAATTCATATAACTAATTTATTTGTTTTCTTTTGCAGCGAAGAGAACCTGACGTGAAGAAACTGCAACACCCAGACTTTAGTCTCTAAGGTTTTATAGTCTTCAGTTGGTTTATAAATTTTTCGACCAGTATTGCATTACCGGCCACTACGCTCTTTGCGAATGGATTATGTCGATCACCGGAATATGTTTTGACGACGCCGCCCGCTTCTTCAATCAGGAGTTGTCCGGCCGCCGTATCCCAGGGCTGCAGGTTTTTTTCCCAGAATAAATCAAAAATTCCCGACGAAACACAGGCCAGGTCATAAGCTGCGGCACCGGCCCTTCGCACTCCCCGCGTCTGTTTTAAAAATGTTGAAAAAATTTGGATCTGATCATTCAAGGATTCAGGTTCCTCGGCAGAAAATCCCGTGGCCAAAAGTGCGTTTGAAAACTCAGTATTGGTTGAAACCGAAATACGTTTACCATCGCAGAAGGCGCCCTGTCCTCTTTGTGCTACCCAAGTTTGATTGAGTTTTGGCATATCTATTATTCCTAACTCCAAAACGCCGTTAACTTCAAGGGCCAGAGAAATGCAAAAAATTGGAAACTGGTGAATATAATTTGTCGTTCCGTCGAGCGGATCAAGTATCCAGCGGGCTCCCTTAAAATCAGGATTTAACTCAAGCTTTTGAGCATAGGACTGTTCTTCGCCCAGAAAACCAACATCTGGGCACTGCTCCGCCAAATAGTCTTGAATCAATTTTTCGCTTTCGCGATCGGCCTCGCTGACTAGGCCGGCCTTATCTTTCGTATCAATATGGTTAATCTTACCAAAATATCCCAATAAACAGGCTCGCCCCAGCTTAACAGCCTCCAAAGCGGCTTCATACCTAGACTTTTTCATATTTTTTTACCTCGAATTGACCATTTTTTTGTCTATAGGTTACAATAATAACTATAGATTAACTTTTAATCTTTGTGAGGTCTTAATGAGTCAAAAAACGGATAACTTGATAAAGCTGGCTTTGGTTTTCTTTGTGTCTTTACTTTCCTTTTCTATCGGCACTTACGTCGGAAAAAAGTATTCAGACAATCAGCATAAGCTGGCATTGCTTGAACCCAAAAAAGTACCTGTCACAACTAAAACAGACGAATTTGCCTCTGATGCGGCAGAACTTAATAAAGTTCATGGACTCACCGACACGGAGACCACGCCGCTTCAACCAAAACCTGTAGCATTAACGGATTCTGAAGTGGCTAAAATTGCCGAAGAATTTGCAGCCGAAGATGTCATCGCTGACGAACGACTCGTTGCGACCCTCGATTCAACCGACACCGCAGTTACGAGTATTCCTGATACAAACGTAAAAATGGCGCCCGCTAAGCAGCCCATTGTGAAAACAATTCCAAAGACGGTCGCACCGGCAACTCCTGTAGCCACACTGGCAACTTCTGAAGAGCGAAATCCGGCCAGTATCAATCCGAAAAAAGAAGTTCAGCCAATTCATTTCACCGTACAAATCGGTTCCTACCCAACTCAACCAGAAGCTGAAAAAATGACAAAGGAATTGCAAGCCAAAGGTTTTAAAACTACTTTTGTTCCGACTAAACTAAATGGACAAACATGGTTTCGAGTAAATGTTGGCTTATTTGGCACCGTCAAAGAAGCACAGGATTACAAAAAAGAATTTCTTGAAAAAACAAAGCTGACTTCTGCAATCGTACAGAGAGTTC
>JAYVIY010000109.1:0-5062 GCA_043769795.1 Pseudobdellovibrio sp.
TCTGAAAATCTGAAATTAGAGTCAGAAGAGTTAGCTATTGAATCTCAGTCAAAATCTGAGGTTTTTGCTGCGGCTCAGGTTAGATACAGTCAGATCGACAGCGAATTAACCGTAAAAAGACGCGAACAGATCGCTCTCGGGCAAACTGAATCTACGCTCGATGCACAGAATCAGTCATTTATAAACCGTAAAAATGAAATCGAAAGTAAATTAGCTGAAGAAGAAATTGCACTCAATGAACTTCGCGAAAAAGGTTTCGAATTCGAAACCCGCCGCCGAAAAGTGAATAATACTTTAGATCAAGAACGTCAGATGCAGATTGATCTTTCCAGTGACGTGAGCGCCTTTGAAACCAATAAAAAAATTCTTTCTGAGCAATTGTCCCAAAAGCAAGTTGAAGTGCAGGAGTTCAAAGATAATCTCAATGAAACCGCTTCACGGCTGTATGGTTTAGAAAACTTAGCTGCCAATTTCGAAGGTTTTGAAGAGGGCGTAAAACAAGTTATGCTCTGGAGCAAAGCTCAGAAATCGGCTGAAATGCATGCCGATGGTACAGTCAGTGAGTTTTTTAAGCCGGTTTCAGAAGTGATCGAAGTGCCCGCTGAATTTGAAATCGCGATGGAAGCGGCCTTGGGCACAAAATTACAGATGCTTCTATCGCAGAAGTCTGAAGCGGCCATCGAAGCCGTTGACCATTTGAAAAGCCAGAACTCAGGGCGCTCAAGTTTTTATTCTAACGACGGACTTTATGTTAAAACTCTTCAAGGAAACCCAAGCACTGAAACGGGAGTCATTGATTTACTGAAAAACATCGTGGTTTCGAGTTCACCTTATACGTCAAAAGTATCAGAAATATTAGATGGCGTAGCTGTGGTTGATTCAATTCGAACAGCTCTTAAGCTTCGTCCGAATTACGCAGGCTGGACATTTGTTACACCTGATGGCGATACCCTTTCAGCTGATGGAGTACTTACCGGTGGTTCAAAAGATTCTGCAGAATCTGGTGTATTGAAACGACGTCGCGAAATCAAAGAATTATCTGACAAGAAAAGCGAATGGGCCGGTAAATTGGCCTTAGCCACGGCTTCGCTTAAAAAAATTGAAACCCAGCTCAGCAACGTGGTGACTGATTTTGAAGGGGCGCAAAAACGCCGCACAGATCAGGAAATCAAAGTGGCCGAGCTTAAAAAAGATTTTGAACGGGCCGAAATGGAATTCAATCAGGCGCAAACCGCGGTTGAACGTCAGGAAAAAGAAACTCGCAGACTTTCTGAACAATTAGAACAGTTTGGCTTACGAATTGAAGAGCTCGAAAGCAAATTGATTGAAGTTCGCACTCTTAAAACTGAACTTGAGCTTACGGTGGCTGATCTCACAACCGAATACTCTTCAATGAAAGAGGGTTTTGAAACTCAGCAGGCCGAAGTGATGGATTTACAGGTTAGATCTGCATCGCGAAGCCAAGAATACAGCGGTGTTAACCGACAACTTGAAATGGTTAAGCGTCAGGTTTCTGACCTTGAAGCGCAGTTGTCTCGAATGTCTGAAGAAGCTGAAGGATATACCTCTCAGATGTCTGATGGGCAGTATGCTTTAGAGCAGGCTAAGATTGATTTTGAACGCATGCTTTCAGATGTTGAAGTCAGGCGTGTTGAGGTTTCTCAGATTAAAAATCAGTTTGAAGTTGAAACCAGTCATATCCGCGAATTAGAAGATAGAACGATTTCACTTCAGCGTGAACGCAACGACAGATTAGCTAAGATGAATGATGCTCAGTTGCGACTTGAGCAGGCTAAAATGAAAGAGCAGTTTTTAATTGATCAGGTTCGCGAAAAATATATGCTTTTGTTGCCTGATGTGGTCTCAAAGTATGCCGACCGCGAAGGCAACCCCGAAGAGGCCGACAGCGAATTAAAAGAACTCAGAGAGAAGCTTTCAAAAATAGGTGAAGTTAATCTTTCGGCGATCACTGAGTTTTCTGAAACTCAGGAACGTTATGGTTTCTTAACTCAACAACACAACGATTTAACCGAAGCCAAAGAGCAGCTTCGAAAAGTAATCGATCGTATCAATAAAATATGCGCAAAACGTTTCAGAGAAACATTTGATCTGGTGAATGACCGCTTTCAAAAAGTATTTCCGGTTTTATTCGGCGGTGGTGAAGCTATGCTGCAATTAATCGAAGACACTGAAAAAGGCGAGATGGGCATTGAAATCATCGCAAAACCTCCAGGTAAGAAAATGCAGAACGTGACATTAATGTCCGGCGGAGAAAAAGCCTTAACGGCCGTAGCTCTGGTGTTCTCTATTTTCTTAGTGAAGCCGTCTCCGTATTGTTTACTTGACGAGGTCGATGCGCCGCTTGATGACGCCAATGTTTTCAGGTTCAACGATTTAGTCAAAGAAATGGCGAAGCGTTCACAAATTATCGTCGTTACGCACAATAAGCACACGATGGAAGTGGCGCAAAAACTCTACGGAGTGACGATGCAGGAGCGCGGTGTTTCAACTATGGTTTCTGTAAGTTTAGCTGACATCAGATAGTTTCTATAATAGGGTGAGCAGCAATGACTGATGCTCACTCAAATCAAATTTTAATTTTACTGGCCGTAATCGGTATTTTTGTTTTAGTCATCATCGGCGTTATTGCTTTATCGCAAATTAAGCGAAAAAAACGCAATCAAGAAGCATTGCCAACGAAAGCTGAAGCTGAAATTGCTCAAGCCATTGAAGTGGCTGATGTTGCTGAATCTGCGGAAGCTGAACCAAGTCTTTTAACAGCGCTTAAGAATACTGAAGAAAATTTTTTTGGTCGCATTCGAAAAGCGTTTTCGAACACCGATAAAAAAGTTGTTCTCGATCAGGTCGAGGAAATACTTTATACCAGTGATTTAGGCCCAACCACCGTTCAAAAATTGATGAGTGTAGTTGAGAATGAACTCAGTGGTTCAGAAATGGCTAAAATTGATTCGGTCAAAGCCGCTTTACGAAACGAAATGATCGCGATTCTTAAGCCTGTTCATATCAGCGATCAGCTTTTTAAAAGAGCCGCAACCGGCCCCACTGTTTTAATGGTCGTCGGAGTTAATGGCGCCGGTAAAACCACATCGATCGGAAAAATTTCAGCGATGCTGGCAAATCAGAACTTTAAAGTTTTAGTTGCCGCCGGAGACACCTTCAGAGCCGCTGCCGGAGGCCAACTAAAAACTTGGACTGACCGAGCAAAGGTTGAAATCTATTGGCCCGAAAATACCACCGACCCCAGTGCGGTGGCCTTTGATGCTTTAACTAAAGCCAAAGCCCAAAACTTTGATTTTTTGATACTAGACACGGCCGGGCGCTTACATACGCAGTCGCATTTGATGGATGAACTTAAAAAAGTAAAGCGAATCATGGCCAAGGTCATTCCGGAAGCACCCCACGAAACCTGGATCGTCTTAGACGCCAATTCAGGTCAGAACGCCCTCATGCAGGCTAAAGAATTTAATCAGGCACTTTCACTTTCAGGTATTGTTTTAACTAAAATGGATGGCACCGCTAAAGGTGGCGTAGCGCTGGGTGTGGTTGATCAATTGAATATTCCAATAAAACTCGTAGGCATCGGCGAAAAAATTGACCATTTGAAGGCCTTTAATTACGCTGAGTATGTGGATGCCATATTATGAAGTTTTTTGTTTTATTGTTTGTGATTTTTTCGGTAAGTAGTGCAATTGCCGAGAAAAAATTTGTTCTTTCTCCGTTTCAGGCTAATGTTCAGAAGTGTATCGATAGTAAAATTGATATAAAAAAAATTGACAGCATCAAGAAGCTCTACGAAAAAATCAGCGAATTTTATACTTTGTCGTCCTTTGAAACGCTTTTCAGAGAAGTAAGTTATTCAGTGAAGGGCGAGCAAAAGAAGCTTAAATTTGAGGACGGAACCATTCAGATATTTAATGTGATCGATGACGATGAGACCTTTAAGCTGATTTTTACTGAAAAATTTAACGAAAAGCGTCCCGATTACCTTGCGCGTCACAAGATACGAAGTGTGGAAGCTCGGATGAATCAGCTCTTATTTCGAGCAGATATTAAGACTGATTTTCAAAAAATAAAGGAAGTCAGGGCTAAACAACTCGAGCTTAATCTTGTGTGGTCTGAATCTCAGATAAAATCAATGAATATTGATTTTGTCGGCGATAAGAAAGTTCTCAATTGTCAGCAAAAAGATCAAACCGATATCTGTAATTGCCACCTCTAAATAATCTTACACGAAATGTTAAAAGTGCTTGCTGCAAGACCTCTAAGTTTATACAATATTCATTGTAAGTATTTGTTTACTTTGGATTTTTTAAAAAGAAAGTACAGATTTAACATGTCCGAAACTCAAAAAGTTAATAATAAAAAAACTTTCGATTTCAAAATTGCCGGTGTTCCCTATAAGTTGAAGACTTCACATGGGGAAAATACGGTCAATGAGCTGGTGGATTTTGTTAATAATAAAGTGACCGAAGCGTTAGCTGTAACTAAAAACTCATCTTTTCAAAATGCGGCCATTTTGGCTGCGTTTAATATTGCTGAGGAAATGATTCTTTTGAAGCAACGGGCACAGGCTGAGTTGAGCAAACTCGAAATGAAGGCTCTTAAACTTTCTCAAGATTTAGAAAATTCAAAAACAAACAAAGTAAACCAGAATTAATTGTTGTCTCGTAAGTGACAAGACTTTGAGGTTGTTTTTTGAAGACCATTGTTAGAAATAACATTTTGAGCAAATTGAATTCAATCAGTTCTGATGAGAAAAGCAGACTGTCTTCGCTCATTGAAAAAAACTTAGCCGAAGTTCTGAAAGATGAAAACGGTTCTTGGGTGGCTTTTCATAATTTAAAAGACGAACCAAAAATCAACTGGACTGAAATCTCCTCTCAAATTGAGTGGGCCTTTCCAAAAATTGCTGAGGACTCTCTTGAGTTTCATGAGGCGGCTGAATCATACAATAAGTCAACATTAGGGTTTTTAGAGCCCCATGGCGGAGTTAAAGTAGAACTTGAGCAAATCAGGGGCTTCGTCATTCCGGGCTTATCTT
>JAYVIY010000110.1:0-12849 GCA_043769795.1 Pseudobdellovibrio sp.
TTGGTTTCATCATTAGAGAAAATAAGTTTTGCCGGACAAAATCCGAGTTTGTTTTTAGAGGACCTTTTGAAGTTGATTCGTCATAGCCTTTTGTTGAAAACAGATCCAAAAGCAACAGATCTGATTGATCTTCCCCAAGACGAAATTGCTTTACTCACACAGAAAGTTCAGAATTTTACTGATGCGGATCTGCATATGTTATTTGATATGGGGCTTAAGGCAGCTCAGGATCTTTACCGTGCCAGCGATGTTCAAATCGTCTTTGAAGTGGCTCTTCTTCGCATGAGCCAGGCTCCGCAGATTGCCGATCTTCAGACTTTGTTAGCCCAGTCACGCTCGTCGTCTCCGCCTCAGAGCCTTGCTAACAGAAGCGAGCAAACTCGCCCAAAGCCCTTTGAGGAGGTAACTCCTCAGATAGCGACAGTAGCCGTAGATATAAACTCCGACAGATGGCTCAGCTTTGTTCAAGCTGTGCGAATTAAGGATGCTTTTTTCGCAGCAAAAATTGAAAATCTTTTATACCTCGGTTGTGAAAATTTAAAAATTACTCTGCAAGCCCCTTTGAGTTTAGCGTTTTTAAGCACTCAACTGCAAAATCCTGAAATGCGCCAAAAACTGCAAGGATTTATTGATTCAGAGATTGCACAGGGCTACACTTTTGAGGTGCTTAAAGGGAGTGTGGCGACGGCCGAATCTGCAAAAGGCGAGAGCGCCTCTTCGCTGGCAATAAAGAAACAGTTGCTGGTTGAAGAAAAGCAGATGCAAAAATGGCAAACCGATCCGCGCGTACAAAAAGCAAAAGAAGTTTTTAAGGGCGAAATTAAATTTATAAAGAAAACTGACTAAAGGAGAACACTATGAAGGGCATGGCTGGCGGAATGGCAGGCTTGATGAAACAAGCGAACCAGATGCAAATGAAGATGAAAAAGCTTCAGGAAGAACTTGCTACCCGCGAGTTTACCGGAACTTCAGGCGGCGGCGCAGTGACTGCAAAAGTTAACGGCGACAACAAAGTTTTAGCATTAACTATCAACCCTGAAGTAATCACCTCGGGTGACGCAGAAATGTTACAAGACATGGTTATTTCGGCTGTTAATGACGCTTTAAAAACCGCAAAAGATACTTCAAGCCAAGAAATGTCGAAGATTACCGGCGGCATGTCTTTACCGGGATTTTAATTGTTAAATATACCTGCCTTAGAAAAATTAGTTCATGAGTTAAGCCGTTTGCCCGGCGTAGGCCCTAAAACTGCCCAGCGTCTGGCTTATTATGTTTTGAAATCTAAAGACACTTATCCGGCTCAGCTCACTGATGCTTTGCTGCGCGTGCAGGCCGAAGTTCACTCTTGTTCTGATTGTTTCAGTTACACTGACCGCGACATTTGCAAGTACTGCAGCGATGCTCATCGCAACAATGAAATTTTATGTATAGTTGAAGAGCCCTCAGACATTTCACGTATTGAATCTTCTGGAGCTTTTCGTGGTCGCTACCATGTTCTGCATGGTGTGATTTCTCCGCTTGACGGAATTTCAGCGCGCGATCTTAAAATTTCTGAACTTGTACATAAAATTGAAGAGGGTATTGCCGGCAACAGAATTCAAATCAAAGAAATTATCTTTGCCTTCGACGCCGATCTTGAAGGCGATACCACAGCACTTTATCTGACTAAAATATTACAGGGCAAAGCTCTAAAAATTTCGCGCATTGCCCATGGCATACCAATGGGATCAGATATCGATTTTATCGACGACCGCACGATGGGCCGCGCTTTAGAAAACAGAATCGAACTTTAGGTGAAACCTTAATGTCATTCATCAATCACAACGCAAAAGAAATTCACTGCAAAATCGTTTACTACGGACCCTCACTGGGCGGTAAAACAACTAATATTCAGTGGGTCTACCAAAGTTTAGCGCAAGACCAACGTTCTAAGCTGGTGGCTTTAAATACCGAAATCGAGCGGACTCTTTTTTTTGATTTTCTTCCCCTCGAAGTGGGTGAAATCCGTGGATTTCAGACCCGCTTTCACCTTTATACCGTGCCAGGCCAAGTGATCTATGATGCTTCAAGAAAACTGATTTTAAAGGGTTTGGATGGGGTTGTGTTCGTTGTCGATTCACAGGCCGATCGTTTAGAAGAAAATATTGAATCTATGAAAAATCTTGAAAAGAATCTTGAGCAGCAAGGTTACAACATCCGCGAAGTGCCATTGATTATACAATATAATAAACGTGATCTTCCAAATGCGCTTCCGCTTAAAGAGTTGCGACGCCATTTGAATTTTTATAATGCTCCTGAAATCGAAGCGTCGGCCTTTGAAGGCAAGGGCGTACTTGAAAGTTTTAAGTTAATTTCAAAAAACATAATTCAAATCCTCAAAGGCGGAGCAACCGGGTAATGTCGGCTGCACGGCTCGCGTCTATTCAAAAACTCAAAAAAGAAAAAGATGTGGCTATTCTTGCCCATTATTATGAAGAAGGCGCAATTCAGGATATCGCGGATTTTGTCGGTGACAGTTTCTATCTCGCAAAAATCGGCAAACAAATACCACAGAGTAAAATTTTGCTTGCCGGTGTTGTTTTTATGGCCGAAAGCGTAAAAATATTAAATCCTGAAAAAACTGTTTTGGTACCTGATCTGAATGCCGGCTGTTCCCTCGTAGAGAGCTCACCGTACGATAAATATTTGCACTGGCGCCGTCAAAACCCCGAGGCCCTTTGCGTAACCTACATAAACTCAAGCGCCGAAGTGAAGGCTATTTCAGACGTAATCATTACTTCGAGCAACGCTGCACAAATTATTAATTCCATTCCGAGCAATCGCAAAATATTATTCGGTCCAGATCAGCATTTAGGCAAATGGCTCAGTGAACAATTGGGTCGGCCCATGACTCTTTGGCCGGGCTCATGCCAAGTGCATGTTCTATTCAACGCGCAACGATTAGCAACGATGATAAGCGAAAACCCTGATGCCGTTGTTATTGCCCACCCGGAGTGCGATGACGAAATTTTAAGTTATGCCTCGGTGATCGGTTCTACCTCAAAACTTTTAGACGAAGTTGTGAATAACAAAACCGCGCAAAAGTTTATTGTTGCTACTGAAACCGGAATATTTCATCAAATGCAGAAATTACGACCCGGAGTTCAATTACTTCAGGCGCCGGTGGTAGATAAAAATTGTGCCTGCAACGACTGTCCGTTTATGAAAATGAATACTTTAGAAAAAATCGAAGCAGCGCTGAGCAGTTTTAAACCTGAAATTAAAATCGAAGAGAGCCTCAGAGCAAAGGCGTTCGAATCTTTAGACCGCATGATGCGAATTACGTCGAATCAAAGTGTTACCTGGCCCGAGCGTTTTGAGCTGTGAATCTTGATTCAAAGGTACTCTATATTCAGAGCTCAGTTGACGAAAATTTTCGTCTCATTCTCGATACAAAATGGAATGCAACAATCCCAGGGCATCGCGCCGAAATAAGAAACTGCATGGCCCGAGACTTTTCGGCTCATTTCTCAAGACAGCAGCTGGCTCAACTTAATGATTTCACCTGGGTGCCGCAAACCAGCGATGGACATGTTTCTATATCACACTGTCAGCTTCTCGGCGGTTTTGCTTACTCGAAATTCAGAATAGGTTTTGATGTTGAAGAAAAAAGCCGAATCTCGGTGAAAATTCTTAAAAGAACCTCTGACGATTCTGAGTTTACAGGCTGTCCGCTACCCCAGTTTCTCTGGGTGGCTAAGGAGGCGGGTTTCAAAGCTCTCTCGGCAGGAGGTTCAGATCTGGTTCTTTCTGATTTAACTTGCTCAGACTGGCGATCTCATAATGAGAATCAGCTTTTCAGCTTTCGGTTGAATAGTAAAAAGACTTTAGATTTTGGGCTCAACAAAGGTTTTATTTTTTCAGAAGGTGTCTGTTTGTTTGCCGTTTTCCTAAAATAAAACATTAAAGTAAATTTTATCAATTTAGATTATCAACTTTAGTCCAGTTTTACCGATGAGTTCATTACAGGGTAGTAACTAGTAAGGAGCCAATTATGCGACCGCAAAGAAAACACCGTTCAGCGCCTCGAAAGCCGATCAGTAAAGAACTGGCAAAGTTGACCTTAGATTCTTTCTCTTCTCTGGATAGTCTTCAGAAGCTCGCCAAATTCGGACAAATCGTCGAAGCCTCCTCAAGCGGCATTCTGCTGAGATTCAAACGAGATGACTTCGTAGCGAAAGAACTCAGAACAAATCTGAATATTGATCATCTCGTCGGGCAAAGTGTCTTCTTTAATATTCACGAAATGGATCTTGAAATTTCAGGCAAGGTAGCACGAACCAGATTTTTGGGTAAAGATGGCTTCGTCATTGCCATTGATTATACGGCCGACGCGCCGGAGTACTGGCGCGAATGTCTGATGGATTTACTTCCGACCGGATAATCTATTTTTTAACAGCAGGGGTGGTTTTTACCGTTGCCCGGGTTTTCGCTTCAGGCTCGACTGAAGTAACCCGGCTGCAATCTGAGTGGTTCTTAGCTTTATCAGCAAATGCACAACACTGATTAAGATAAACTGAGGCCGCTCGGCCACTCACTTCAACTGTCGAAGAAACTTTCGCAAACTTAGGTTTAACATTCTGACGATCAAGCAGTAGTTTGCTGATCTGATCTTCTTTAGCTTTGCTTTTCTCTTCATAGGATTTTTTCTTATCAACAATATGTTTTTCCATATCGGTAACTGATTTATTAAGTGAATTTAATTTTTTCAGTTTATTATCTATGTCTTTTTTCTCTTCTTCTGTGGCAATTGCCTTCAGAGATTCCATTTGCTTGAGATCGGCTGCGATAGCTTTTTCTTCATCAGTATTGCTTGCGGTCAGAGTATCAACCTGAACCTTAACTTTTCGTTTAGCATCAATTAACGCTTTGGTAGTTTCTTGCCTTTGCAATGCTTTTTCCTGCAGACAATTTGACTCTTCTGACTTCAAATCTTTTCTGAACTGCAAGGATTCCTGCTGTGAAAATTTAGGAGTAAAAATTTTGCCGGTCTTTGGATCAACCGAACCTTTTACTTTTGCGTTCATGGCAGCGATTGATTTATCGCGACACTCTTTGGTAATTCTATTATCAGAAAGAGCAAGATTTAATTTTTGGTGTGCAAAACTGAAGTTAGCCATGTCTACTTCTAGGTCTGCGATTCTCAGAAGATTGTCGCGTCTTTTCTTTTCCGAATTCATTACGGCCTTTTGCATTCGACCTGCTTCTTCTTGAGTTTTAGTTTGTTTTTCAAACTTCGCTTTATCTGCATCTTTTTCGACATCTAGCATCTCTTTGTCGACGTCTTGCTTTTTTTCATTCAGTTTATTGTCGGCCTCAGTGGCTTTTTCTTTGAGATCCTGAATTTCTTCGCGGATTTTAGTTATTTTGTCGTCTATTCGTTCTTCTTTTTCTGCAGCTTTATCGTCATTTTCAAGAACACATCCCGCCGCTACATTTGGATTGCCGGCAGCGCTTCCCTGCATTTGGCCATATATACCTATCATTTTAACAATCGAGGCAGTTGCTGATTCGGTATCGCCATTTTCACTTTGAAAACTATCTAGGCCTTTTGAACATTGGCGGGCTCGCTCGCGGCATTCTGAAATTTTCTCTACGCTCATCCGATTACATTCTTCATCGGTCTTTTTCATGGCATCGTCATAGTCTTTTAGAGCCTGTTTACATTCGACTTTAGCTTCTTTTTCTTCCTGCTTTGCTTTATCGTCATCTTCTTTTTTAGATTGAAGGCATTCGAGTGCCAGAGCACAGGCTTTCATTTTTTCAGGTTCTGCCTTATATAAGGTATCGCAGTTTGTCCGCAGCGAAACACCTAGGGTGTTAGAACAGCTTTCAGCCTTTATCTCGTAGCCAAGCACGAATAAACCTACAACTGTTAAAACTTTGAATAGTGTTTTCGTCTTCATTTCGTTCTCCCCGCTTAATAATAGATAGACAGCAAGTTAGAGACCAATTTTGTCAACTCTATCTATAAATTTTACGTCGCAGAATGAGATATGTCTCGAAATAAGAAACTCAGGTAAAGCTCACCTAGACGATCGGCTGTTCCGGTTTTTTAAATTTGCTCGCCTGGCGAACTACGAGAAATAGCACGGCTGCTATAATTAAGAAATCGAGAGTGTTTTGCATAAAGCTACCGTAAGCCAATACGCCGGTTCCTGCTTTTTTGGCGTCTTCCATGGTAGCATAATCCTGACCGTTGAGCGCAATAAATTGGCCAGCAACGTTCACGCCTCTTAAAGCTAATCCAACTAATGGCATAATAATGTCGTTCACCAGAGAATTGACGATTTTACCGAAAGCACCACCGATTATAACACCCACCGCTAAATCAAGTACGTTTCCCTGCGCGATGAATTTCTTAAAATCGCCGATCATATAATTCTCCTTGTTTCTGTTTGTGGTTCTTTGGTCCTGATGCTACGCAAAAACAATTGTGAAAGCAAGCTGATCGCGTAACTTGAATTCTGATGAAAACAGTTCAGGGAGAAAACTCAGATCTTTTTATTAATGGATCCAAAATCCATGTCCAAACTGAAGATTGGGGCCCAGAAAAAATGGTTCTGATCAGCCGAGTATTTAAAAATGGTAGTGTCCACAAAACATTTAAATTGGCTTACGAAAAAATAGATAAATTCGAAATTGATTCCCAGAGAAAAAAAGCCCTCGCTAAACTCCATCAGACAGTCATTGACTGGTCTTACACCGATATTTAGTTAAATCTAGCCTACACGTTTGGTTAAAAAACCAACACAATGAATAGGTGATTGAGTTTAAGCATGTCTACAAAACTTACGGAACCGAACTTCATAGCCTCCGCGATGTCAGTTTTAAAATTAGCAAAGGCGACTTTGTTTTTTTAATTGGCCCCAGTGGGGCAGGCAAAACCACTTTATTCAAAATAATTTCAGCTTATGAAAAAATCAGCTCAGGTGAAGTCTCGATTTTGGGGCACAATCTCAGCCAGCTTAAGACCGGTCAAATTCCATTTTTGCGCCGTAAGATCGGCTTTGTTTTGCAGAATTTCAAATTGTTAAAAAATAAAACAGTTGCCGAAAATGTTGAGCTTCCCTTGGTGATTCTCAACACGGACAAAACACTTCGTGAGCGCAAGGTCACTGCGATGCTCGAACAAGTCGGCCTTGAATCGGTAAAAGATCAGTACCCAGATTTTCTATCCGGCGGCGAACAGCAGCGCGTAGCAATTGCAAGAGCGCTGATTCACGATCCTGAAATTGTCATTGCCGATGAGCCTACCGGCAACCTCGACCCGGCACTGAGTAATTCGATTATGAATCTTTTCTACAGTTTTTCCAAAAAAGGTATCACTTTCATTGTTGCCACCCATGATTATCGTTTAATTGACTCTAAAAACTGCCGGGTTCTCAAGCTTGAAAAAGGTCAATTGGCCGGAACAGAAATATAAATGAAGATTGCGCCACTTAAGATCTCTTTATTTATCGTAATTACAGTTTCTATAACGATGATTGTAGCTGGGCTACTCTTTTATAAAAATCTTGTGGGTTTACTCGGGGCCTGGAATCAATCAAGCAAAATGAGTGTCTTTCTAAAGGTCGACACCACAAAGGAAGACAGAAACGAAATCATCTTGAGTCTTCAAAAAAACCCGAATGTTACAGCTGTAAGCACGATTGATCGCAAACAGGCAGGAGCTGCATTTCAAGACTCTCTTAAAGAGTTTTCATCGGGGCTGATCAGCGAAGATGAGATGATTGATCTTATTCCAGAGACACTGGAAGTCGAATTGAGTGCTCGCGTTGGTTTAACTGATCGTGAAGCTATTTTTAAGGCTCTTGCCAAAGAATTGAAACTGCAAAATCAAATTGAAGAAGTAAGCTACAGTGCCAACTGGTTAAAGAAATTCGAATTGGTTGACAATATTTTAAGATCAATAGGACTTTTGGTTTTTTTTATACTTCTGTGCAGCATCAGCTATCTGATTGCGCTAATGGTTAGGGTCTACATCGATGATTCAAAACAGGAAATCGAAGTGTACAGTTTGCTCGGTACAACTCGTTGGTCGATTTATAAGTTATTTTTGAAAGATGTATTTATTTTTCTAAGTGCCAGCTTGTTGACTTCATTTGGGTTGCTATTTTTTCTTTATCTGTATATTAAAAACAGACTGAGCACTTCAGAGTTTTCTGCAATTGCTTTCGAAAATATCAGATTTCTGAATTTTTCAGAAGCCATGTTTGTTGTTTTTGCGCTCTTTGTTTTTATCTATCTGAACTCGTTCATCACGATTCAGAACTCCGTAAATAAACTCAACCAGCTTTCGAATGATTAGACGCTTTATAGAATTTCTGATTTTCTTCTCACTTTTTACAGGCTCTGCTTCGGCTGCTCCGGATATTTCAGCCACTTTGTCTATACTTGAAAAAAAAATTAATGAACTCGTCGAAGACAAGGCGCGCCTTTCGGTTGAGAAAACTCAGCTCGAATCACAAGTTGGAGAACTTCAGGCAAAAGTTAAAAATAAAAAAATCCAGATACTAAAAAGATTAAAAGCTGTGAATTCGCTTCGGTCTTTTAAATGGGGTGAGCTGCTGTTCAGCAACAATCTCAATGCGCTCGAACGAAATCTTAAAATTCTGAAAAATCTCAACAAATATGACTATGAACTTTTTAAAGAGTTCAGCGCAACGTTGAAGTTTCTGAGTTCTGGTCAAAAAAATCTAATCGAGACGGAGCTACTAATTCAAAAAAACGTTGATGCGCTCAAGGCTCAGCAGGAAGAGTTTCTCAAGCTTGAAGCTGTTCATCTTGCCTCGCTGAACAAAATGAAAAAAATCTCATTACTCACATCAAAAGGATATCTTTCAAGACCTTTAGAGGGTTTGTTGAAACAGGAGTTTGGCTCTGTGCGCGACCAGAACAACCAGTTCTATATGGTCAACTATGGCGAACTGTATACAGCGACAAAGAATGCGCCGGTCAAGTCGGTCGGTCTAGGAACAATAATATTTCGTGACGAGCTATTGCGGTGGCGAGAAACTGTAGTGGTACAGCATGATGATAATTATTATTCTGTATATGCCGGCTTGGCGAATGTTAAAAAATCAGTTGGCGACCGTGTCATGAAAAATGAACTTATCGGCGCGACCAAAAGTGAAGTTTTGTATTTTGAACTTCGTCATTTTGATAGCCCTATTAATCCGAAGTTTTGGTATCATAAGGAGTAAACGTGAACAAACACAAAACAATCATTCTGGTTCTCCTCTCTGCTGTGGTTTTTTTCGGGGGAAAGCCTGTATTTACCTATGCTGAAGACCGGTATTCAGAACTTCAGACTTTTAGTAAAATATTGAGCCTCATTCAGCAATTCTACGTCGAAGAAGTAGATACGAAAAAATTGATAACCGGAGCCATCAAAGGGATGCTTCGCGAGCTTGACCCGCACACAAGTTACATGCCCCCTGATGTCTACAAAGACTTTGAATCTGAAACTTCTGGAGAATTTGGCGGCCTCGGAATTGAAATTTCTATTCAAAATAATATTCTGACAATAATATCTCCGATTGAAGACACTCCGGCATGGAATGCGGGCATTAAGCCAGGCGACCGTGTAGTTGCGATTGATGGTCAGTCTACAAAAGGTTACAGCTTAGTCGATGCTTCTACCGCTTTGAAAGGTAAAAACGGCGCTAAAATAATTCTATCTGTGATTCGTGACTCGGTCGAAAAACCAATAGACATAGCAATTATTCGCGGCCGGGTAAAAATTAAATCTGTTAAATCCACTCCGCTTGACGACGGATATATTTACGTCAAACTCACCAGTTTCATTGAAAACACCAGTCCGGATCTGGAAAAAGTGCTCACCGAATTTAAAAGTAAGCACCATGGAATCGAAGGCGTCTTGTTAGATTTGCGGCGTAATCCGGGTGGGTTACTTGAACAAGCCATTAAAGTGAGTGATCTATTCCTGAAAGAAGGAGTCATCGTCAGCACCATTGGCCGGGATCCGAAGAATAAAGAAGTGTCTTATGCTAGCAAGAAAGCTCTTTTCGCGGATGTGCCAGTAGTTATTCTTTTAAATGAATTTTCAGCCAGTGCCAGCGAAATCGTTGCAGGAGCCCTGCAAGATAATAAGCGCGCTATCGTCGTGGGCGAGCGCAGCTTCGGTAAAGGTTCTGTGCAATCAGCTATTAAACTCGGAGATGGTAGTGGTCTAAAGCTAACCGTTGCCCGCTATTATACTCCTAGCGGAGTATCGATTCAGTCTGAAGGAATTAAGCCGGATATTGAAATCGAAGACGTCGACTCGGAGGCTTTTGCAAAATCAATTAATAAAGTTTCTGGCATACGTGAAAAAGATATTGCAGGACATCTCAAGGGAGAAAAAGAAAAGCAATCTGAAAAGTTCAAAACAATCGCTGCGCCAGTTCTAGAGAAAAATACTGTGGCTTGGTGGAAAAACATCGCGAGTAAAAAAGATGCCGAACTAACGGATAAAGAAAAATTGTTTAAAACAGATTATCAAGCCTACCAGGCATTTTCATATCTGAAAGCCTGGAAGACTCTAAAAAGCATGTCGAAGTGAGCTTATTAGTTCGCTTCTTCTTTTAATTCTTTGGCATCAACTTCTTTGACTCTCGATTTTTCAGTCAAAAGTTTAATAACTTTTTCTTCGGTAATCATATAAGTAAGGCGACTCATCTGCTCAGGTTTTGAGTACCATTCTTTAATACGAGCCAGTTCAATACCGGTTTGTTTTACGTAATCTTCAAAACGCTGATTAACATCTTCAGTTTTGCAGATCAGGTCGTTTTCAGAAGCGATCTTATCAATCAGAAAACTAGACTGAATCATCTCATTGGCTGATTTAGCGAAATCGGTATCCCATTTCTGAACGTAATTTACGAATTCTGTTTCTTGCATTCCTTGTTCAGTCATGCGCTTTTTGAAGTCTTCAATCAAAGCTGCTTTTTGGTCTTTTAGCAGAGACGCCGGAACATCTACCGGATTGGCTTCGACTAGCTTTTTTAAAAGGCGGTTTTTGAAACCATCTTCAATACGTTTTTTTTCTGATTGTTCAATATCAGCCACGATCGTTTTTTTAAATTCTTCAACTGTCTGAGTTGAACCGATTGTTTTTAAGAGGTCTTCAGTTATTTCAGGTAAAACTTTTTTCTTCAGGCCTTTGAGACTCACCCTGAATTCAACCGGTTTTCCTTCTAAAGCCGCCGAGTGGTAAGGCGAAGGAAATTGCAAATTGAGACTGCGGAAATCGCCCACTTTCATTCCAACTATACCTTCTTCATAACCTTCAATAAATTGTTTTGAACCCAGTTCAAGGTTTTGGTCGCGGCCCGCTCCATTTTCTAAAGGGGCTCCGTCAACGAATCCGTCAAAATCAATAATCGCTACATCGCCCATGGCCGCTGCGCGATCTTCTAAAACATTTTCAAAAGTTACTTTGGAGTTACGAATATTGTTCAGAACTTCATCGACCCGTTTTTCGTCTAAAACAAACTTTTCTTTTTCAACTTCCATACCTTCCCATTTTTTCAGTTTGACCTCAGGGCGAATGTCAAAAATGGCAGTAAACGAAAAGTCTTTAGATTCAGTCGGATCTTCAAATTCAAATTCAGGGTAGTTGATCGGATCAATATTTTGTTCTTTCAAAGCCAACGGGTAATGCGAAGAAATAAGATCTTGAGCCACATCACCGCTGACGCGATCTTTGTACATTGTTTTAATGGTGGAAATCGGCGCTTTGCCTTTTCTGAAACCTTTGATTTCGACCTGCTTTTGGATATCGCCGTAAACTTTGTTAAATGCAGACTTTACTGCGTCAGCCGGAATCTCTACATTTAATTTTCTTTGAAGACCTTCAGTAACTTGAATTTGAGCTTTCACAGTCTCTCCTTATCGTGCTAATTTATATCGAATATAATTTGAATTTAGTTATGGCAAACTAGGGTATAATTTAGGCAAATGCAATGGTAAAAAAAGCGCATTTAATCACAGGTAAGGGTGGAGTGGGAAAATCACTGTTTTCAGTGGTTTTAGCACACTATTTTAGCACTCAAAACCAGAAAATTTTACTTACTGAATTGAGTGAACAAAGCTTCTTCAAAGATTTCCTGAATCTGCCGTCGATCTCGTACCATCCAATCCAGTGGAAACCAAATCTAGATATCTGCCAGTGGAGCCCCGACGAGTGCCTGAAGGAGTACTGCATTTATCTGCTTAAAATCGAAAGCCTCTATAAACTATTTTTTGAAAATCCAGTTTCAAAAAGCCTTATTCAGGTCGCTCCCGGGCTTCATGAGCTGGCTTTACTCGGCAAAATGACATCTTCGCCGCGAAAGCACGGACCGCCAATGAACCATACCCAAATCGTCATTGATAGCTTTTCAACCGGACATTTCTTGAGCTTATTGCGGGCCCCCGCCGCTCTCAATGAAGCTATTCCATTCGGCCCTATGGGTGAGCAATCTAAAGGAATTGACAGTTGCATTCGTAATCCTGAATTCACAGAAGTACATGTCGTGACGATTGCCGAAGAGCTTCCTATCACAGAAAGTATTGAACTCTGTTTACAACTTAAAAAAGAATTCGGAATTAATCCGAAAATGTATCTCAATAAAATTTCAGGAATTACCCCGGACGACCTCATTGGTTTAACTAACGAGGGCACGAGTTCTCTGGGTGACATTCTGAGGGCAGAAAACGCAGCCCGTTCTGAGCTTAAAAAAGCAAACATTGAATTTACAGAATTACCCCTGATTGCGAGCCTTGATGTTTCAACCATTATCAAAAAACTTGTTGATAGGATTG
>JAYVIY010000111.1:0-1820 GCA_043769795.1 Pseudobdellovibrio sp.
AGGCATCATGGTTTCAACATCTTGTAATGACATACGCTCTTTGATAGCTCTTTCCATACGAACCAAACCTACGCGGTATTGATTCTCAAGAAGCTCACCTACAGAACGAACACGACGATTACCTAAGTGATCGATATCATCTACAACACCGCGACCATTTTTTAAGTCGATCAGGTGCTTAACTGTAGAAAGAATATCTTTATGAGTCAGAACGCGGAAGCTTGGAGGGCACTCTTCCATGGAGATTCCGAACTTATGATTGATCTTGATACGACCGACTTCTGATAAATCGTATGCTTCCGGGTCAAAGAACAAACGATTGAAATACTGCTCAGCGGCCTCAAGAACCGGAGGCTCACCAGGACGCAAACGTTTGTAAATTTCAACAAGAGACTCTTCCTTGTTGTTAACTTTATCAACTAAAAGAGTATTTCTTAAGAATGGACCAACTGTTAAACCGTCAAAGAAAATTAAATAAAAATTTTCAATTCCGGCAGAAACAGCTTTTTTAATGATCGAAACTGTAAGTTCATTATTTGCATCAGCAATGATCTCACCAGTTGACTCGTCAATTAAAGGCTTAGCTAAAACTTTACCTTCTAAATCCTGAGGTTGAACTTCAATTTCAGTTAAATTGATGTCTTTGATTTTCTTAACGATGGCGCGTGTAATACGACGACCGGCCTTAATCAGAACTTCACCGGATTTAGGGTCCATGATATCGGCGATAGCACGCTGGCCTGACATTCTTTCGATATCAAGTTTGCGGAAAAGCTGTTTACCTTTAACTACGATTTCATCGAGGTCGTAGTAGTGCTCAAGCAGTTGCTCAACGTTGTAGCCGAGAGCCTTTAATAAAATAGTAACCGGGAACTTACGACGACGATCGATACGGACATGAATAACGTCTTTTTGATCGAACTCGATATCTAACCAAGAACCGCGATATGGAATAACCCGTGCAGAATAAATCAATTTACCGGAAGCATTGTTCTTACCGTTATCATGGTCAAAGAACACACCCGGAGACCTGTGTAACTGAGAAACAACAACGCGCTCGGTACCATTGATGATAAAAGAACCGTTAGCCGTCATTAAGGGAATTTCTCCCAAGTAGACTTCTTGTTCTTTTACGTCACGGATACTTCGTGCTTCAGTTTCTTCATCAATATCAAATACAATAAGGCGCAATGTAACCTTGATCGGCGCAGCATAGGTCATGCCTCGCTGACGACATTCATCAACGTCGTATTTTGCTGGCTCAAGAGTGTAACTTACGAACTCTAAAGACGAGGTATTATTGAAATCAGAAATAGGAAATACCGATTTGAAAACGCCATTGAGCCCTTCGACTCCTCGACGATCCGGATCCATTTCTTTTTGCAAGAAAGCTTCATAGGATCTTTTTTGCAATTCGATCAGGTTGGGGATTTCAATAACTTGTTTATTTTTAGCGAAAGATTTTCTAATTCTCAGATTAGATGCAGTAATCGGAGTTTGATTCATTCCGTCTCCCAGAATAAGCTTTTCAGCCTTTTAGCTTTGTAGCTTTGTAAAAATGAAGTTTCGCTTCGGGGGGAAATCTTCAAGACCCACATTAAATCTAATTACCTAAACACTTTAAATACAAAAATCTGAATGAGTTAGGTTAGCCCGCTCATTCAGATTATATTCGAACTGAAATTACTTGATAGTAACTTTAGCGCCCGCAGCTTCTAACTGCTTCTTCATTTTATCAGCGTCTTCTTTAGTCGCGCCTTCTTTAACTGCTTTTCCGCCAGCTTCAACTAAAGCTTTTGCTTCAGCTAAACCTAAACCAG
>JAYVIY010000112.1:0-12789 GCA_043769795.1 Pseudobdellovibrio sp.
AGCAGCAAAAACATCCACTCCTGGATCTTTATAATTAAAAAATTTGCCATTCGAACAGTTCTGAAATGATAAAACCAGCGTCAATGCAAAAAAGGAAAGAACAATACGAATCGATTGCTTCATTTTTCCCCCGATAAACAGTTTAGCAGAGCCTAGAAAATATATTCAATGGAATAGCCAATTTTCTCAAAATAAGACAGTCAAATTCCAAACGTAGGTTGCCGTTGGATAGCTGACGTCTTCAAGAAGAACCTGATTAAACCCCACTAACTGGCCGCCCATCCTATCATAGAAAGCTCTTGCATTGTTGTTTTGTGAAAAAACAGAAACCATCATTTTTTTATATTGGCGCCTCTTGGTTGCTTCAAAACCTTCTAAAAAAAGACTCTTTCCGATTCCGCACCCATGATAATCGTCATCGATGTAAATAGAATAAAGTTCAGCATCGGCATCGATGTTTTTTTCGCGGCAAGGGCCAAAATTTGCAAAACCGACGACCCTCTTTTTTTCAACATCAACAGCAATCAGACAATCCATGTCGTTTCTCTCGATGCGCTTAATTGCGGGGTCTATTCGTGATTCAATATCAAGTGATTTTAAAAAACTTTGACTGACAATACCTTTATATGTGCTTTTCCAGGAATTTATATTAATTGCAGCGGTTAGTGGCGCATCTGATACGACCGCTTTTCTTATTGAAAAATTTCGAGGTGATTTTTTGATTTCTGTCATAAAACTCTCTTCTATGTAACTCATGCCAAGGAATGCTGATGTTTTAAACAAACGTCCGGCAATTAGTTGCCAAGACACTCATTCTATAAATACAGTTAAAACAGATAAACAGAAAGTTTTTTCAATGAATTTTTTGATCTCCATTTTAGTTTTGACGGCAATTCAACCAGTCGCTATTGCAGCGCAAAAAATAAAGCTAGAAAACTCTGCAGGAAAGTCGATGGCTCAACTCATGATCACAAAAGAAAAAGCTCTGCAAATAGCCTTGAAAAAAGAACATTTCTTAGGAACTTGGGTGACCTTCTCTTTGAAAAATCAGAACTGGCATATTTCATCCACATCAAAAAGTATGAAGCCGCCTTTATACATGATCATCGAAGGCACTTCTGGAGCTATTGTATACCACAATAACAATATCAGGCCTGAAGATATTCCGGCTGAGTATAAAAATTTTGAAGCTACCGAAGTACATCATTTGCAATACGACGCAAAATCTAAACCCCTCTGGGATAAATAGCTTCGGGATGTTGGGCTAGTCTTGCTCTAGATTCATGACTCAACTGCCGATGAATAAGTAATGAAAAGCGTAATATATTTCACCTTAATATTTGCTGTGCAGACGCTTTGGGCTGACAGCTGGCAGAATCTAGAATTTTCAGTTTCAACCAAAACTGTTTCTCTACCGCTAAACTATGTCAATGAGATGAACGCCCTCTCGAGACGTTTTCAGGGGCACCCGACTGATTTTTTTTCAGAGCTTGCTTGGGACGAAGGCGCAGAAAAGGTCATGATTTGGGCGCCGCATTTGAATTTTAAAGACCGAAAAAAGCCTTACTATAAAATAGGCTCACAGATCTTTCTCAATTTGCAAGCTGGCGGAGTTCTTTTCTGTAAAGGTTGCAGCTGGGCCGCTGAATTTCAAAACGCATCGCTACTTAATTTACTTATCACTCCGGCCTATGCTTCGGACGCCTGCACTGAAAGCCCTTACAAGAATTTTCAAGATATAAATCAGGCCCTCAAAACCGAAGTCAATCAGCGCAGCATTTTCGACTCGCTGAAAACCTGCAATTGGTCTCTCACCGAAATGATCAAAAAAACCGTAACGGACGTTGTTAGCGGAACACTCTTTCGAGATTTACTCAACGTGGTCTCGGGACTTGAAAGTGCCATGACACAATTTCGGGATCAAGTGGCGCCAATGCTCGCTCACATGCGCGAGCATTTGGGAGAAATTTATGATCACCTTGTCTGCGATTTTTCACAACAGAATATGCGGGCTGTTGTTATGGGAATTGTCTTGCCTGGCGGTGGCACCGCCGGCGCCGTTGCAAAAATCGCGGTCAATGTTGCGAAACTTAAAAAAAATCTAGAGCTTTGGGCTAAAAATTCGGCCACATTCAATGTTCTTTTTGATTTGAAAAAAAAATACAACGGCAAATTACCGCCGCACTTCCTTGCGGCCATGAGTGAAATCAGAAGCGACCTTCCTGTAAAACCTAAAGGTTTCGGGAGCAGCCGATCGCTGGAGAGTCATTTCCGAGACCATTCCGAATTGGGATTTAAAACCGCCGCCGATTATGAAAAGGCAGCCCTACGTTTCAGTGAAAATACCTCTGCCAGCGCGATGGTCATTGAGTCAAAGGCGAAAAACAACTGGGTTAAGTTTGATCCGGCCACAAAAGAATACGCCGTCATGAACCGCAATGGTGAACTCGTAACTTACTTCAAAAAAGATCATTTTTCCACCGAACAGGCCTTCGAACATTTTCTCCAGAATCACACAGCCACTTATCTGTAATACTCGAATTCAGCCAAGCCCTGAGCTTCAGCGGCGTCTAGCCGCCGCAAAGGCTGATGAGTTGCTCTTTTGATAAATAAGATCCTGCAGGGTTTCCCTTTGGAATAACACAGGCTTTATCTTGCAGATTTAAATACATTTTTAATTTTACTTTTTCAGCAGCTATAATCGGATTGGTAACGTCATAGAGGCCCACAAGTTGCTTATCTAAAGAAACAACAATAACGCGGCTTCTATCAACACCGTCGCCGAATTTGGTTTTTTTTGCAATAGCCGCAGCCCCTTTTGATGGAGTCCAAACAAGATCATCTCTTGATGCTGAAATTTGATTTTCGTAATCACCATTTTTTTTAAGGTAGATCCAGGAGACCGATTTAAAATTCAATTTTTGTAATTCGACTAACACTTGATCCACGTTAAATCCTGTCTCATTTTATTATTTGAGTAAATATAGCCTATAAACTGCAACTTGGCTGCAAATTTAACTATGCAATTATATTAAGCAACAAATTCTAATTGGTTGTAAGAACGCCCCTTAAAACTCTCTGGTTTCGCGCCGGCGCTGTTTGAATTTCGCCACGAGAATTTTTTATCTGAACCAAACCATTCGTCGTTGGATCATAGTTAATATGTTTATTGGCGTTGACGAAGCATTGCTTTTTCAAATCAGCTGAAACATCAAAATCGACGAGCATTTTATTTCTTCGTGAAATTAACTTTTCTGCAGCTAAAACCACTTCAGCCGAACTCATACCTGAGGCCACCAAGCCTTCTATTAAATTTTCTTTAGATATTCTGCACATTTTACTTAACATCCATTGCGCATCTGAAATATTGATACTCTCAAAGGCTCGATTTATTTCGATATTCATCAAACCAATAAGTTGTATTCTGTTGCTGAACTCCCCGTCACCTTTTGAGTCTCTATAGGTTTCACTGACTTCCCAAACCATTTTATCAACTTCAGAGGAGCTTATTTTACTTAAGCCCATAGTGGCCTTTCCCAGACCGGCACCGGCATCAGAAATTCCAACCTTTATATTTGCACCAGAGCCTGAACTTTCAAGATACACCGCCAAATTATCTTTACGCACATCAAAATTTCCGATCCAAGCACTCAAAACCATGAGTGCTCTGATTTCTTTAAACTTCGAATAATTAAGATCATCTGCCCGCCACGGACCGACTTCGACAGAATTTTTATTTTCCTTTAAAGTGAGTGTTACCGGCGTTAAAATAATAGAATCAATTTGAAGTTCAAAATCTGCACTGAAGTCTTCGGTGACCGGATCTAGGTTTTTATCATATTTAAGCATGAGCTTGCTTTTGGCTTCAGCAGCAGTGAGTTCTGACCCATCTTTCATAATGAATTTTGCAAAATCTAAAAACGGATCTCGCCTGACAAATCCTACGTACTCATATACATTCTTTGAGGCAAATGTGATGTTCACCGGCATCGCCGCCCTTTGATTGTATTCTTGTATAATCCTGCGATCATACTTAACTTTCAGGGCTTCAAAATAATTAATAGTTGGAACTTTATAACCTAAACTTGAGTAGATTCGAGTATTAAACGGACCAGAATAAATTTCACCTCCGAATTTTACTTTGAAGCTCTGTTCTCCGCATTTAATTTGAAAGCCCGAATGCACTCCATATCCCTTTTTGGATTTTAAATAACCGCAATTTTCATAATCAAAATTTACGAATTTATAAGAGAAAAAATTGCTCGCCTCTTTTTCAATTTCGTCAGTTACAAATTCTTTATGTATTTCCGGATCTGTACTAATGGTTGAAAGATCGTTATTCGCGTTAACAGTTGTATAGTTCAACTGTCTGAGAATTGTAATTGGCAGAGCCAAAATCTCGTAATCTGACTTTATAGGCGGCGTATACTTTTGATATATAGCCTGGGTGAGCTGCTCAATTTGAAATATTTTAACGTCTTTTCTTTCGGGGTTCTTGTCAGCCTCGTCTATCAGAGCTAAAATTTTTCTGACTCCCAAATAGACGCCCGTGTCAGAAAAATCAAATCCATTTGAGGGAGATTTAAAGCCTTTACCCTCGATCTGCTGCTTTACATTTTGGTCGAATTGTTTATTTTTTTTCATTGCTTTTATTTTTACTTCATAAAGTCCGATATATTGCTCTACTGAATTTTTAAACTCAGTCATTTGAGTGTTCAGATTATATTCTTTTAACTTAACGCTTTCATTTTCAATTGTTGATATATCAAAAAAATCGACTAAATTTTTATTAACATTCGAACTGACACTACGTTGACTAATTTCCGGAAAATTTAGCGCGACGTTTTTTGGCGCAACAGTGGTACAGGAAAATACGAAGAAAAAAGCCAAAATTAAAAAATATTTATTCATAAATATCTCATCGGAATACAGGGCCCATCACTGAAATTTACACTGATACGGCTTTGCGCAAAATGCATCCGTGTCTCATTTTGATCTGACTCATCTACTTATATGATTGAGATTTGCATACTTAAGAATAAAGAGATCATATTTTGGTCAAAATCAATATGGAGTTATCTATGAAAACTATAATGACATTATTTAGCGTGCTGACTATTTTGTTTACAGTAAACCCTGCAATGGCAGTCACGCAAAGTGAGCGTGTTCATCAAATTATAGCTGAGCAACTGGGATTAAACTATATAGATGTAACGGATGAAGGTGAATTGCAAAGAGATTTAGGCGCTACCCCAGATGATGTTGGCGCGATACTCTTGCAGACCGAAGATGAATTTCACATCGATTTAAGGCAATTATTTCAAGGTATTTCTCGGTTTAAAACAGTAAAAAATCTGACTGACGCAATTAAGCTGCAAATCCCCTAGCACCTCCTGATCTCAGATTTTATTTTGAAATCAAGAAATTCGGATTGAAAGAAAAGTCGGGCAACACGGTCTAGTCTTCGCCAGAGGCTGTCCCGCCGTTGTCAGAATATTTGCTTTTCCCCTCTTGAATCAACAAAAGCAAATAAATTACAGCTCTAATTTTTCGCCTGAAATGCCGCTTCTCTGCGCTTGATGAGGCGGAGACCAATCTTTTGCAAAGGTTTTTCTAAAATGAAAGATGAAAACGCAGCTAAAGGCGACACTACCGCAAGGAAAAGTGCCATCCTTATCAAAATATTTATTTCGCCAGTTGTTCCATTTAAATGAAAGAAATCAATTACTGAACCATGTACCGAGTTTAGGTTCCACAAAATCAAGTTTCCGCTCAAATAAATGAAATAACAATGCCTACCCCACCAGCACAGAAGCGGAAATCTGAAAATTCGCCCCAAGAAAGTGCCGGGCTCGAGCGTGGCGATTGCAATAAGAGCCACCGAGAGTTCTTCGGGCATTGAAGGTAACCCCAGGGGTGCTGAAAAGAACGTGAGCAGCGCCAGAATATCCAAGAAAGTGATTTTCCATTTACCTTCGCTTGGCTCTTGATTGCGAACTCCGCGATATATCGAATAGGCAATACCCAAAAAAAAGAATTGAAATTTTGCTAATGGGAAAAGACTAATAAAACTATAGTCAGTAGGTACCCCTAACTTCGAAGCCCACGTAAGCCATGCTGATGAAAGGAGAGCCGCTGCCAAAAACCATTTAATAGCATTAGTCCACGTTGTTAAGAAAGGTGAAACAAACGGAAACAATAAATAAAATACTTCTTCTACAAATAGCGACCAACCAATCGCCATAATCCCCCAATAGAATTTCGGAAATATTCCGAAACCGAAGGTGAAGTAATAAAAAAATGTTGGATAACTTTGGTCTTCTATGAGTTTTGCACAAATCAAGATGGCCCACCACAGTGGCAAGATCCTAAATAGGCGCCTAAGGTAAAAATTGGTGTGGAAAAATTGCTCCTTAAGCTTATGCCCTTGATAGATCTGATGAATCAGAAATCCGCTTAAGCAAAAAAATAATGGAACCGACGAGCCAGATGCAAACGAAAACCAGCGAAAAAATGAAAATCGAAATGGGATTCCTGCACTATTTCCATAATGGCCAAGCACGACGTAAAGAGCTGCAAATCCGCGCAATCCATCTAACGACCGAATTCTATTCATATCGTGTATAATTAAACTCGTATCCTGAAGTCAACGCAATCAAAAACTGCCACTATTGGGTAAATGAACTGGGGTTCGCTGGGCTACTCTTCACCATTTAACTTTTTTAGGTCGACAATACTTAATGCGCAATAGTGCGGCGATTTAGTAAAACAAATTCAATCTGGTGTGCCAGGATTTCATGGGCAAAAGTTTTGGGAGGCCAATAGCGCGGGCCTGCCCGTTGTTAAAAGTATAGACAGGGTCAGCAGCCAGACTAGCGATTTTATTCGTTTTGAATTACTCAATGAAAAAAAACCTTACGGCTGCAAACGTTAAAGCAAAAATATAGCCGAATAAAAACGAATCTATCCTGATGGGTTCTTTATGCTTATCGGCTCGAAGTTTTCCTGGCAAACCCATCATCAGGCCAACTAGAATTGGCGCTAAAACCAAATAACCAACCCGAAGTTCATATCGCTTGATAAAGTAAGACGGAAAAAAGTGAACACTAAGGGCGCCGGATACGCTTGCTATTATAATATAACCAAAAGCTGTTATCGCGGGATTTTGCGACTTTTTGAAACCTAAAGCAGCTGAGATACCCAAAATTCCGAATCTGGCTAGGAGTTCGATTAAGATTTGACCGATAAGTTCAATTAAAATCTCGATAAAAATTTCCATATGTCAAAACTAAACACTAAAGAATTTTTTTACAAATTGAATTTTAAAAAACTAGAAAAGAAAAATTGACGATGAGTTCGGACTACTGGCGGAAGGTCTTCTACTACTCTTAAATTTGTCATTAACCAATTAAACGACAAAACGGCAGCTACGACATCCAATAAAGTGCCCCATTGTTCACCAGTTTATAGGGGAAAGGTCAGATTCAATTCCGTACCGAAGCGGAAGGCTTCGTAAAATGAATCGCAAATTTCAGCTCCTAAGCTGAATCAAAAAAAGCAAACTTTTAATGTCCCTTTTTCTTGGTATGTCCAAAATTTTCTCTTTATTTTTTATAAGAATGTTTAAATAAGCAAATGAGACTGGCGAGTTTTATGCAACTATCTGTATTGCAAGGGGTCAGCTGGGTGTATTTTTCAGAGCAAAATAATCAAATTTGGAAATACGGACTCACTATGAAATTATTTTTTTATCAGAAAAAAAAGACGAGAGATTTTAATCGTCAATTTATCGAGAAAATAAAACCTTTATTTGAAAAAATCGGTCGCGATGATGTTTTCACGCAAGCTGCGGCTCTTGCTTATGTTACTACTTTGGCAATAGCGCCTATGGTACTATTACTAATCGCCTTGTTATCATTTATGAAGTTTGATATGCAGGAACAGTTTCTGCTAGAAACACAGAAACTCATAGGTGTGGAGGCCAGTAAGGTTTTTGAGTCGATTGTAAACTCCGCCAATAGCCGGGCGGATCTTTCAGTGGCAGCGAGTTGGCTCGGAGCTGTTTTTCTTACACTTTCAGCCAGCGTGGTTTTCGTCCAGTTGCAATCGGCCTTGAATATTATTTTCAAAGCCGCTGCTCCCGCAAAAAGTATTAAAAAAATTGGGATTTTAAAAAGTTTTGTCATGCGACGCTTGCTTTCAATAGGTATCCTACTTAGTTTTATTTTTATTTCTATTGTCTCATTGGGAGTTTCAGCTATCTTGTCTTTTTTTATGACCAGCTATCAGCTTGCTGGCGTGAAATTGCTCAGTGCTTTTATTAATCTCACCGTCTATGGAATTCTGTTCGCAATGCTGTACCGTTGGATGCCCGACCGAAGCGCCCAACGTTCTAACTATATGGTCGGAGGGTTCCTCACTGCTGCTATGTTCGTACTTGGAAAAACAGCAATTGGCAATTATCTCGGACAAACGGCAGTAGGATCAGCCTATGGTGCCGCCGGCTCTCTCATTGTTCTTTTGGTATGGATTTATTATTCGGCCCTTGTGTTTTTTTTGGGCGCTGAGATTTCTTCCCTTTATCTCATGCGAAAAAAACGCTTATGAAAAAACGGAATATTTTCGGTATTATAGTTCTTTTTCTGGTAATTGTTCGACTGCTCATTCCGCCGATTGCATTAATGGTACTGAATCGTCTGCTTGATAGAAAAATTGGGACCTATTATGGACACGTTCAGGATCTGGATCTGAGTCTCTATCGCGGCGCCTATCAGTTGCAGGGTTTAGAGATCAAAAAACGCGACAGCAAAAATCCGCCACTGCTTTTTACAAAAGAAATAGATTTATCTATAGCCTGGCGTGGTCTGCTGAAAAAAAACATTACTACTGATGTAACGGTTTTTGAAGCCAGAATTGAAATTGCCGACAGTGAGGATAAGTCTAAAAAACAAACCGGCTATGAAGAACCTACAGAACATTGGAGCGATGTTTTTGACGCACTTGTGCCAATCTCTATTGAAACTCTCAAAATTAATAACAGCGCTTTGTCTTTTACCAATCGCGATCTCAAAGCACCGCTCGCTGTCGTAGTTGAAAAAATAGAACTGCTAGCCCACAATCTGCGGAGTCACTCTCAAGGAGAACTTAGCCCGTTTTATTTAAAGGCTGTAATTCAGAAACATGCAAAACTCGATGTCAGTGGTAACCTGAATATTCTAGCCAATCCGCCGGAGGGCGAGGTGGATATTAAAATAGAAAAATTCAAAATGGCCAGTATAAATAAATTGTTGAGACTTTATCTTCCTATTGATTTCACTAAAGGAAACTTAAGTGTTTATGCAGAGGCGGTCTCCACTGGCGGCAATGCTCACGGTTATGCTAAACTTTTTTTGAGCGACGCTGATATCATTGCACCGAAACAGAAGTATCTTGGAGCAAAACATTTTTTTATTGAGATCGGCACAGCCTTTGGAAACTGGCTTCTGAAAAACCGTAAAACAAAAATAGTTGCTTTGCGTTTACCATTTAATTACCAGAACGGAAAGTTAGATGTAAATGCAACCGCAGCTTTCTGGTCTGCGGTGCACAATAGCGGTGAAGCTTTGAAACCAGGCTTTGAGCATTCAGTTTCTTTGAAAAAGTGATTAGCTTTTGCAAGCGAGAAAAATCTGATGGTGGTTTACATTAAACGAGGCAGAGAACCCCAACGAATTTTTCTCAAATCGATTTAGCATGCACACCATGTGGCTGAGCAATTGCACGAAAGAAGGATTCAGAAAAGAAAACATAATTAAGAAAGAAGGTAATTTATGAAATGGCTTAATAGATTTAATTTGGTCGCCGCGCTTATTACGGTGGCTCTTTTAAGTTGTAAATCATTTGCAGAGACAAGCGGTGACAACACAAGTACCAATAAACGAGATGCCTCGGCAGCCGAACTAACTGCCGACCAGCAAAAGACAAATGGAAGCGACATGGAAATCACCCGCCTTATACGAGAAGAGCTAATGAAAAACAGCGACCTCTCTACATATGCGCACAATGTTAAGATTATCACAGTTAACGGCAAGGTAACCTTAAAAGGCCCTGTCCGTTCAAAGAATGAAGTAAGTAGTATTTTGAAAAGTGCCGGATCGGTGGCCGGCGCTTCAAATGTAATTAACCAAATAACAATTGTGCCAAAGTAAAAACCAAAAAAATTTCAAAAGGAGAAATTTATGATAATGAACGGAAAAAATAAAGCTGTATTAGGAATTTATAAAACGCGAACTGAAGTAGAAAGCGCTGTTGACGCACTTAAAGCCGATGGCTTTGCCACATCGGATATTTCGGTTCTTTTGCCTGAAAATTCAGGTTCCCATGATTTTGCCCATACCAAAGCGACAAAAGCTCCAGAGGGCGCCGCTACAGGAGCCGGAAAGGGCGCCGTTATTGGCGGCACACTGGGTTTACTTGCAGGTATCGGCGCTTTAGCCATTCCTGGTTTTGGGCCGTTTATTGCGGCAGGGCCGATAATGGCAGCATTAGCTGGCGCGGGAGTAGGCGGAACTGTCGGCGGCGTGAGCGGCGCTTTGGTTGGATTCGGTATCCCGGAGTACGAGGCAAAACGTTATGAAGGTTTTGTTAAAAACGGAGGAATTTTACTGTCTGTGCATACCGATAATTCCGAGCAGGTAGAAAAAGCAAAAAAATGCCTTGAACGCACTGGTGCAGAAGACATCGCAACCGCAGGGGAAGCCAAAGAAGATTGGAAAATCTTTTCTAAAACCCAAAAAGAAACGGACTCTAAAAGATTTTAGTATCAGCTTGAGGTTGCTTAGCTCGTAGACTGAGCCAAGCAACAACATTAGGCGAGACTGGGAAAACCCATGTTCGCTTAATGTATTTTTTCAAAATAATTTAGACCAGAATGCCTTTACCAATTTTTATATCCTCTCTTACAGAGGTTTCTGAGCCCTGTTTTTTACTAATTTGTTTGGCCGCATTTGGCTGCAAGGTAAAAAATCACTTTCTTGACATTTCATGAATTTTCATGATATATTCTCAATATGAGGGCTATCATGAAAGCTAAAAAATTCGCAACCCAACTAGATGAAAAAGTTTTAAAGGATCTTAAAACCTACGTAAATGAAGCCGATCGCAGCATTTCGAGTGTTGTGAATGAGGCTGTTTCTGAATATCTACAGCGCTCAAAGCTACGTCCCGCTTTTCGTAATGCAATGGATGAAGTTTTAGACGATCATCAGGAGCTTCTTAAGCGTTTGGCAAAATGAAATCTATACTGTACCCCACCTTAATAGAGACCCTTCAGCTCCATTTACGACTTATTGAACGCTTCGGCGGTAAAGGTGGAGTTCGCGACATGGGGCTGTTAGAAAGCGCTCTCATGCGACCGCAAACAGGCTATTACAATAGTTTATCGCTTCAAGCGGCTGCGCTTTTACAAAGCTTAACCCAAAACCATGCATTTATTGACGGCAATAAACGTGTTGCATTTGCCTCGACGGCAATTTTTCTACGGATGAATGGCTATCGCTTGAAAGTAGATGCTGACAATGGCGAATCATTTCTCATCAACCGTGTTATAAAAAATAAAGCCGAAATTAGTGAAATTGCCGACTGGCTCGAGGAGCACATGCGGGTTGTTTAAAAACCTGTTCGTTTTTTTGAGATACCTTATTCTAGTCAATACCAACCAGCTTCTGGTCATTTTGCAAATGGAACGAGTTTAGAACTTATTTGAGAAGCTCTTGAAGGTTACCCAAACTGTCAGCAACTTCAGTAAATTCAAAACCGAGTACCTTTTCAAGCTTTTCGCAATTCAAAGTATTGTAATTTGGACGAGGTTCAGACGTCACAACATCCTTCATGTAATTAGAACCGATGAGTTTTAAATCAACGCCGAATAGACTAGCTAAGGCTCGACCCAATTCGGCGCGCGTAAACTCCTGCTTGGTACCTAAATGAAAGATTCCACTGAGATCGGTCTCTATAGATTTCTTAACCACACATGCAATATCTTCTACAAAAACCGGATTCAACCATTGGTCTTCAAAGAGCTGAATTGTCTTTTTTTCTTTAAGGTTTTTTATAATGGGCACCAAAATATTTTTCGGATGTAAAGTTTTTGACATTAACTTACTCGTGCGAAAAATTAAGTATTTTTCAAAACTTTTTTGGATAAAGATTTCAACATCAAGTTTTTGTTTTCCATAAAGAGTTGTTGGCTTTTTTTCATCCTCTTCCCGATGAGGTAACTCTTTAGAAGTAAAAACATAGTCCGATGAAAAAAATATGGGAACCGCACCTATTCGCCTAATTTTTCCGAGCAATTCAATTGTTCCCAATACATTTATCTGATGTGATTCCTGCGGATTTTTGAAACAGAACTCAATGTCTGTTGCCGCCGCACAAATAGCAACATGACGATACCCCCGTCCCAAAATTTCACCGGCCGAAACTTCTGAAAAATTTGTTAAATCAATTTGACTTCGATCTGCAGAGTCAGCACCTAATTCCCCCACAAGAGTTGAACCAAGAAATCCATTACTGCCAATCACTAATAAATCAGAATTTGCCTTCATATTTTTATTTTAGATTTTAAGAACTTAGAAAGTCACTACCGAAATTCTAGCGCCATTAGGCCTCACCAAAAAAATCGCATCTAACCATTTAAAACTAGTACTAAAAAAAATTGACGGGGTAAATCGGTCGAGTTCATTCCCTACTGCTATGAGTTATCTGTTGGGATATTGGAAAAATCCAGACATCCTTGTACTATGATTCATA
>JAYVIY010000113.1:0-12785 GCA_043769795.1 Pseudobdellovibrio sp.
AGATCAAGATGCGACTAAAAAAGTTTTTATGAAAACTGTACACTTAGATATTGAAATTCGCACAGAGGACAGACCTGATCGCATCGAAACCATCGTCGCCAAAACGCTGCGTGATGGTTTCATTTTGAACTCTGTTAAATCCGAGATCTTTCACAAACTTGCAATACTAACTAATTCTTCGGAAAACTGTTTTAAGAATTTATAATAAATTAATTGAGGAGTGTTTGTGAGGATATTAGTTACCGGAGCCACTGGACTAATCGGAAGACATTTAATTTATCGACTTCAAATTGACGGTCACGAGGTTCGAGCCCTTGCCCGAACTCCGAAAAATTTACCCGAACTACCTGAGAAAAATATTTTCCACTGGACTGATGATCAACTCCCACCCTCTGAGGCGTTATTAGACTGTGATGCTGTAATTCATTTAGCGGGTGAAGGAATTGCCGACCAACGCTGGACAGAGGCAAGAAAAAAAAGACTTTGGGACTCACGTATTTTAGGAACCAGAAACTTAGTTGCAGCTCTAGCTGCAATACATTTTGATCGACGACCAAAGCTTTTGATTTCGGGCTCGGCTATAGGTATTTACGGAAATGGCGAGCAGATTCAGGACGAAAGTTCCATTGCAGGAAATGGGTTTCTATCGGATCTCTGTGTCGAGTGGGAAAGGGCCGCGACTGAATCTGAAAAATTTGGTGTTCGTACGGTTTTACTTAGGACTGGTCTAGTTCTCGCACGAGAAGGTGGAGTATTGAAAAAATCCGGACCAATTATTCTAGGAGATGGCAAACAGTGGATGAGCTGGGTGCACGTCGAAGACATGGTTCGTTTTATTCTCTATGCCACTCAAAATGAGGAAGTAAAGGGCGCGTTTAACCTGTCTGCCCCCGCCCCGGTAACTAATTATGTTTTTACTAAAGCATTTTCAAGAGTCCGGAAATTTCCGTTTACACTGACCGCGCCGAGCTTAGCTTTAAAAATAGCATTAGGAAAAATGTCGGAAATTGTTTTAGCCAGCCAAAGAATATTACCGAAAAAAACAATTTCGTCGGGTTTTAATTTTAAATGGGTCAAATTAGAGCATGCTTTACAAGATCTTATCGGAAATAGCTCACTCATTGATAATCAGTTTTCAGCGAGGCAATTTATCCCTTTGAATCGCAAAGACGTATTTCCGTTCTTTGGCAAAGCTGAAAACTTGGAGGTTCTTACTCCCCCTTGGCTTAACTTTCACATTGAAAATAAATCCACCCCGTTCATAGAAAATGGATCTTTGATCGACTATAAACTAAATATTCATGGAGTTCCTGTGAAATGGAGAACTCAGATCAGCGAGTGGAACCCGGATAAGTCTTTTGTTGATAATCAATTGAAAGGACCTTATAAAAAGTGGCACCATATTCATACCTTTGAAGACGTACCCGGAGGAACTTTGATAACTGACGATGTGACTTATCAAATACCATTCTGGTTTTTTGGAAAACTTCTGCTTCCACTGATTCGAAAGGATGTCTCCGAAATATTCCAATACCGGCAAGAAAAAATTAAAGACCTTTATAGTAGGGGTTCCATGTAATGCCTGAAAAAAATGACAGTTGGGGCATTCATTGGTTCAGGCGCGATCTCCGCATTCCGGGAAACCTAGCATTAAAGGAAAACTGGAAACGAACAAACGCAAAAACACTGGGAATTTTTTGTTTTGATTCTCAGTTTTTATCACGATCTGATTTCTCCGCTAACCGCTTTGCCTTTTTTTTAAAAACCTTAAAGGCCCTAAAAGACGACCTCGTCGAGCAGGGTGGTGATTTGCTCGTGGTCGATGGCTTGCCTCACGAAGTATTTCCAAGGATGTTAGCCTACTTTAGATCAAAAAAATTGCAGGCACCTTCGATTATTAGTTGGAACCGCGACTATGAGCCCTTTGCGCGCCAAAGAGACACCAACATTGAAACTCTCCTGAAAAATGAAAATATAGATTTTTTTCACTGCAGAGATCATCTTCTGTTCGAACCAAATGAAGTCGTAAAAAATGATAAACCCGGTGATTTTTATCAGGTCTATTCCCCCTTTGCGCGAAAATGGTTCGAAAAATTAAACGGCCCCGAAGGTCATGCGCGCCTAAAACCCCATCAAAACATTTTTGATTATTTTGAGAAAAAATCAAGATCATCTTCGCTCTTTAAAATACGTTGGTCCGAACTTACTTCTCAACCAGAATTTCCGTTCAAAGACTCATTGATTCAGTTTGAACAGGCAAACAAAAAGAATGTCACAATTGCAATACCCGACGCCGGTTTCTTTACGGCCTTTGGTGAGCTTCTTAAGTTTAAGGAAAAAATAGAACTTTATAATGAAAATAGAGACTTCCCAATAATCCCCGGAACCTCAAAGCTTTCCATTTTTCTAAAAAATGGCAGTCTGACCTCATCGCAAATTATAACGACACTTGGCTTAGCGAATACAAATTTCAATATAAAGTCAGGTCGAACTCAATACCTTAAAGAACTTGCCTGGAGAGAATTCTACTACTCGATTCTTTTTCATCGGCCGGAAGTCGAAAAAAAGAGTTTCTTAGCTCACTATGAAAATATAGATTGGGAAAATAATAAGAATTGGTTTCAGAAATGGAAAGACGGCAAAACTGGATTTCCCATTGTTGACGCTGGAATGAGGGAGCTGGCCACCACAGGCTGGATGCATAATCGCGTCAGGATGATAGTGGCTTCTTTCTTAACTAAAGATCTTTTGATTGATTGGCGCTGGGGCGAAAATCATTTTATGAGGGAGCTTCTCGATGGAGACCTAGCACCAAATAATGGAGGCTGGCAGTGGGCGGCTTCAACTGGCTGTGATCCGCAGCCTTATTTCAGAATTTTTAACCCTTGGCTTCAAGGAGCCAAATTCGACCCTGATGGAGAATACATAAAAAAATATGTGAAGGAATTAGACCACGCCCCGCCCCAGACTTTACACAAACCGGAAGCCGATCGCAGCACCTGGGGTTACCCAAAACCCATCGTCGACCATTCTCAACAGCGCCAAAAAGCATTGAGACTTTACAAAAGAAGCTAGGCAGACTACTTTATGAACTCAAAGACTATGACTAAAATCCAAAAGATCCTCCTCATTATCTGGTTTTATTTTGGCTGGTTTGGCTGCGTGTATTTTGCGAAATGGCACTGGTCACCGTGGAGTTACAGTTTTCCATTTGTAGCGATTCTGTTTATTTTTTCAAAAACTCTTTTTTCTAAAAATGAGTGGATATTTCTGTCTGTATTTTCATTTTTTGGTATTTTATTTGATTTCGCAGCCTTTCGTTTCAATTTGATCGAGTTTCCCAATCCTGCTTCAGATCCATTTCCTCACTGGCTTTTAGCAATGTGGTTTTTACTGGCTACTGTATTTCCAATTTCGCATAGATTTTTACAATCCAGATTATGGCTGGCGGCGTTTCTCGGCGCCATCTTCGGGCCGCTGAGTTACTATTCGGGCGAAGCGCTGCAGATTCTCAGTTTTAAAACTCCAATGGGCATCGCCATTTATGCATTGTTTTGGGGAACATTTTTTCCCGCTACAATCTATTTATACAGTAAAATAAAATGAAATCAGATAGTGAGGTCGATGATGAAATTGGATAGCGCTACATCTGTTCTTATCACTGGAGCAAACCGCGGCATTGGCCGCGCCTTAGCATTAGCGATGGCCGCCAGAGGCGTTCATCTGCACCTACAAGCAAGGTCCGAATCAACGGACTTAATTGAAGAGTGCAAGAGAGCTGGTGCGGCCTCTGTTCGGTTGTGGAAATTTGATTTGGGAAGAAAGGAAAATATAGACGCACTCATCGAAAATCTAAAAACTGAAAAAATCGACGTCTTGGTGAATAATGCGGGTCAATTGACCGGCGGCCTGATCGAAAATCAAAGTCTTGACGAAATTTATTCGATGTTTCAGGTCAACGTCAACGCAGTGGTGCACTTAACCCGCGGGCTATTGCCTCAAATGATCTCTCAGGGAAGAGGTAAAATCGTAACCAACGCCAGCGTTTCAGCGGTAATGCACTTTCCGTGCGCTTCAACATATGCGGCATCTAAAGCAGCCGTTTTAGCATTCACAAACTGTTTACAACTTGAACTGCAGGGAACCGGAGTTTCTACCCTTTCATTGATTACCCCCGGAATCAAAACCAGAATGTTTGATGAAATCGAAAAAAAATACGCTCAGAATTTTGAGGTCCCTAAAGATTCGATCACGGCTGAAGAATATGCAGTGCAAATTTGTCAGTCCATCGAGTCGGATGCAATTTATCTCAACCCCACCGGCGCAACAGGCGCCGGTCTCGCGGTCGCAAAATATTTACCCTGGCTCTTCCGTCGAACGGTCGCCATGAAATTTCACAGGTAGGACACATGAAAAAAGTAACTTTTGCTCTTTTATTTTTATTGGCAGGTTGTGCGACAGACTCAAAAATCAACACCGTTGAAAAGGTAGATTTAAAACGCTTCATGGGAAACTGGTTCGTGCTAGCCGGTCGATTTACTTTTCTTGAAAAAGATGTTTATAACGGGTTAGAGATTTACACTTGGAATGATGAAAAGCAAAGAATTGATGTGGACTTCACTTACAACAAGGGAAGTTTTGACGGAGATAAAAAATCAATTCCGCAAAAGGCCACTGTATATAACGAAAAAACAAACGCCCACTGGAAGGTCAGCCCCCTTTGGCCTTTTAAATTTGATTATCTCATCGTCGATCTTGATGAAGATTACCAGTGGACTGCTATCGGAGTTCCTGATCAAAAATACCTTTGGATTATGGCTCGTGACTGGAAAAATCCGGAAACGATTATTAAAACCGTTACCGAACGATTAGAAAAAAAAGGCTACGATGCAAAAAACTTAGTTATCGTTCCGCATCGTTGGCCTTAAAGAATCGGGTCTAATATGAAATTTCTTTTTGCTTCCAATTTGACTCTTGCGATCCTGATCAGTTTTTGTTTCGGTCAGGTGCATGCTGAAATGCATGAAATTTTCAAAGGAATTGCCAAGGAAAACGGAAAAACAGTCTATATTGAAAGACACGATGTCACTTTTGATGATAAAGAAAATGTCATTGAGGCTAAAACAACTTATATCGACCCGACCGGAAGGCTATTAGGCACCTTAACCTCTGATTTTCGAAAAAGCCTGAGCCTACCCGAGCACGTTTTTATCGACGAACGTACTAAAGTGCAATACGGCATTCGCCGCGAAGGTGAAAAGGTCATCTTATTCAACCAAGATCAGGGTCAGCCGCAAATGACCTCGACTCTTGAAAAGCAATCCGATCGAGACCGGATTCAGGTGGGTTGTCAGGGATTCAATTATTTCTTAAAAGGACAAATCGAACATTTTAAGGAAGTTAAAACTCAACCTGTGCTTTTTATGGTGCCCGGCGATCTCAGTACTTATAAATTTGTGTTGAATTTTGTAAGCGAAAATAAAGATAATTCAGTGAATTTTAAAGTTAAAATTGAGAATTGGTTTTTGCGGGCCTTCGCTCCTGAGCTTGAATTTAGATACGATAGAACAATTAATAGAATTGTATGGTACAAAGGAATTTCAAATATAAAGAATGACCAAGGACGGCTGATGGACGTCATTATTGATTATGAGTATAAATAAATATGTCTCATCAGCCTCTCGTTAAAACCAGAATACTACTTTACTTCGATGTAATGCCACACGCCACCAACACCGTCTCCGGCATCAGCTGCTGCACCACGATCATAAGTATAGGCATATACAGGTCGTCCTAAATAAGTTAACTGAGCCACTTTGCTCTCTCTGGTAATCGCAGAAAAAGGTGCTTTTAACTTACTGACTTCGTCGGCCGTTAATAGATAAGGTGGCCAGATTTCCGCACATTTTCCGTTACAAACAGGTGCTTTCTGATTTTGATCCATGTCAAAAACATAAAGGGTATTACTCTTACTATCGGCCAGCAAATGTTCGCCTTCATCATTGACTGAAATCATGGTGAGGGCCACTTCGGGCTTTGCCGCTTCCTGTGCTACCGACTGTAAAGCAATCACAGTCATTAAACTTGCGATAATGTATTTCAATTTATATTCCTTTGTTTAGATGTCTTTATTGAGCATCTGATTCGCTGAACATAAACGAGGTGGATGTAAAATAACACTTGAACCACCTGATCAAGTTGATGGGATATGATGGGATTTAACTCTTTTTAACTGGCATGTTTGAAATATTGAATCTGACGTTCGTGCTTTTTGGCTTCTTCAAGAGTCTTGAAAGTACCTAAATTTCGTCGTTTTCCGGTTTCGGGGTTGGTGCTTCTAGAATAAATTCGGTATTCGCCTGATTTTAATTTACGTATCATATTGTTTTAAAAAAAATGGAGCTTGAAGTCTAGGCTGTCCGCCCCAAGCCCCGTGTTCCTACATATTAAAGAGGAATTTCTTCCGTTGAAAATTTGTAAGTAACTTTTTGATGTGCTATTTTTGCACCTCTTCTAAAATTTTTTTTTCAAAAAATTTCAGAACTATTGCATTTTTGAGGTCGCCTTAACAACATCATGTCTTTTACTCGTGCAGTAAAAATGCCAGCCTAGATTTGGCTTCTATTTCAGCTGGCTTTACAGAATAGAGAAAAGGGCCACACCACGGGGCAAATTCATTCTTTTTTCAGAAGCTCCTGAGCTTTATTATTCAGACGGTCTATTGCCGTAGCCATTTTTGATTTTAGCTTTCGCCAATTCGATTTAGTTTTGGTAGGAATTTCAGTTTCCAATTTGTTTAGATCTTCTCTGACTATATCTCGCGAATGTTCCAGATCAGCTAAGGCCTTAGTTTGAGCCTCGTCGGCTTTAACCTTCGCACTCTCTTTCAACGCTGCGATTTTTAACTCGAGATTGTCCATTTTAACAGACATTTCTTTTTTAAATTCATCATAATCTTTTTTGAGGGCCTTAGACGTTTCCAGCGCACCGGCAAAAAACGAGAAGAAAAACACTGAATTCATTAAACTAATTAAAATTATTTTTTTCATAAATGTACCTAATGTGTCATCGATGAATCAGGCTGCAGATTCATCATAGCTCTTCCGGTCTGCATATCTGCGGGCACGGAGGTGTGTTCATGTGTGATAAGCCATACGCCATCAGTCCGGTGTAAACCCGCCGTCCAGCGCATCCACGTATCGTAACTTTGCCTGTTGCCTTGAAGTTTCACGTTCAATAGGGCCTGGCAGACGGCAACGTCTCCTCCGATATCGATATTTAAATCGAGCATTTCTGAAGTCATAGTTCCTTCCATCATAGGTAGAGCCGCTTGCCATACCTTCCGCCACGCTCTAATACCGGTGTGTTTGAGTGGCGCCATCATATCAAAGGCAACGATGTCAGGAGAATAGAACGACATAATTCGATCTATGTCTTTCGCTTCTATGGCCTCGGCGAAGCTGTCGAGCATCTGTTTTATTTGAGCTTCTTCAGACCCCGGCACCTGCGCGATACCACCGAAATTTTTTTGCGCTGATCTTTGTGAATCCATATATTTTACGTCCTCGTCGTTCACCAATTTTTTTTGGATTTCAACTTAGTAAGCAATCAGCAGGCCACCGCAATGAAGCCTTTATACAAAAACAGCGGGAAATTATTTCCCGCTGTTCTAATTAAGCACTTTAGTTTAGAGTTCAGCTTACAAAGAAGCGATTGAATCAGTTACAAATTTAATGCTTTTTAGCCAGAATTCTGGCCTGGTAATATCTTCTCCAAGATGTTTCATAACCAGATCCTCAGCCGTCATTCGGCCGGTATCTCTAAGAATATCTATGTACTTCTGCTTGAAACCTTCACCGAATTCGCTTTGCCTTGCAAAAACACTCAAACTAAATAGATAGCCGAACGTGTAGGGATAATTATAAAAGCTGACTTCAGCAATTGAAAAATGCAGTTTATGCGCCCAGAATAACTTATCCGGCGTGCTAATGGTATCACCGTACCATTTTGTAAATGCCTTCTGCATCAACTCAGAAAGCTCCTCTGCACTAACAACACCATCGGCGCGCTTTTCATAAAATGATTTTTCAAACTCATAACGGGTCGGAATGTTTAGCAGCAAACTTACTGCACCTTCAGTCAATGACCAAGCCACTTCAAGTTTTTCATCGGCCGTTTTGGCATTTTTAAGTTGATGCTGAAATAATATATTTTCAGAAAAAATACTGGCCGTTTCAGCTAAGGTCATCGGATAGTCTGATTCAACAAGATTCATGTCCCGCATAACCCATGAGTGATAAGCGTGACCTAACTCATGAGCTAAGGTTGAAATGTCGGAAGAACTTCCAACATAGGTCTGAAAAACCCTGGGAGTTCTCGATTTAGTAAACCCGGTGCAGAATGCTCCGTTTTTTTTATTCGGCAAAACTCTGGCATCGATCCAATTACTGTCTAACATCAGTTGTACAAATTCTCCCATTTTCGGATCGAATGCAGAAAAGCTGTCTTTCACCTGCGCAAAACCATCAGAAAAATCGATCTTATGAGCTGCCTTAACCGGCGCCGGCGCCAACATGTCCCAGGGGTCTAATCGCTCTTTACCGAGCAGCTGGGCCATTTTAAGTGCTCCGTTTCGAACTTGCTCAATATTCTGCTCAACAGCTGACATCATTGCATCTAATGTTTCTTTCTTTATACGTGAAGAAAAGAGCGAATTATCCAGAAAATGCGCAGGCTTTTTATGAGATCTTTTCTTGGTCAGTTCAATTCTCCAACCCGCTAATGAATTAAGAATTGCAGCAGCGGCTTCTTGATTGCTTCCCCATGCTTTTTGAATCGAAAGCCAAGCGGCTTTACGGGTGGCTTCATCCGACACTTTTGTCATCGCATGGGCCTCGGCGAGCCCCACTGTTTTGATTTCATTACCAATCTCAATATTACATTTTATCGTACCGCCAAGTGTATTGTATAGATCACTCCACGAATTATGGCCACTGGCTTTGAGTGAGTTAAGCAGATTTTCTTCCGGCTCTGACAATAAAAAGTCTTTTTGAGTGCGATCTTGTTTTAAACGAAATGCGTTCTTTTCCGCGATGGGATGACTGAGGTACTTTTTCACATTTTCATCTGTAGTCCGAGCCAGGTAAAGTTCAGAGGATTTTAGCGACTCATTTAACTCTGCCTTCAGAGTACTCAAGCGTGAGTTTATTTTCTTGGCCTCAGAATTATTGGCATTAAGAGCAAGTTCACAATACACAAATGTTTCGAGATTATAGAGTCGTGTTAGAGCGTCAACTTCATTTGAAAAAATTGATTGCAGCGCAGATATAAAACTTTCGGAAGCCGGCACTTCTAATTTTGTAAAATCGTTCTTAAATTCAAAATTAATGCTCTTTGTTTTTTTAATTAAATTTTTGACCTCATCGAGGTCGTGGTTAAAGTCATTACCCGTTAAATCAGAATATTCTGAGCTATTGTTCCAGGCCGGTAAATTCATATTCACTCCCTTTTTAAAGTCGTCCATAACTGCTACATCCTTGATATAGCAGATTTTACAACCTCTAAACAATAATTTTTTCGCTGTTTGAATTATTGAAAATTGAGAGTGCCACGCTTCATGTCATGACAGAACTTCATGCGTTCGATCATCGATTCAGATAAATCGTCGTGATATGACCCATAAGAATCCACGTACAAGCCCTTAACATTTTTTTGTGGCGAAGAAACGGCATACAGAATCGCTTGCCCTTCGGGGGCAGAAAGGTCTTCAAGCCTAATGACTTCGTCAAAAAATATTTCATGAGGATAGAGCTCAGTTTGGTCATCACCGAAGACAAAGTGGTCGTAATGCGGCACAAGACTTTCAATATAGCCCTTGGCCTTCAATACATCGATTACATTAGCAAGGCTTGATTCATCCGCGTAGTTTTCTTTTTCAATTTCGTTTATCGTTGATCTATCCATACAAAAACTAAATGCAAGAATATGGCCGAAAAAAAGAGAACGAAACAAACTACTTAGTGTTTTTTATTTTTGTTCTTATTCAACTCAATGTATTCGTCGTACGTGGCATATCGATCGTCTTTTAAAACCAAATCCAATTCAATAATCCGATTCGCTACAGTTTGAATAAACTCATGGTCGTGACAGGTAAAAATGACGGTTCCGTTAAATCGTTTAATTCCGTCATTGACCGCGGTAATACTTTCCAGGTCAAGGTGGTTGGTTGGTCCGTCAAGTAAGAGTACGTTTGCGCCTGACAACATCATTTTTGAAAGCATGCAGCGTACCTTTTCGCCCCCTGAAAGAACATTCGACATCTTCAGAGCTTCTTCGCCGCCGAAAAGCATTTTTCCCAAAAATCCGCGAATAAAGGTTTCTTCTTTGAGACTTGAGAATTGTCTCAACCAATTGACTAAAGAAATCGGTTCACCGCTGAAAAACTCTGAATTATCTGTCGGAAGATAACTTCTCGTGGTGGTAATTCCCCAGGTGAAAGTGCCGGAGTCAGGAGTCGTCTTTCCCGAAAGAATATTTAACAGCACAGTTTTAGCCAGATCATTTCTACCCAGCAAAATAACTTTGTCGCCTTTTTTGAGAGTAAAACTGATGTTTTTTAGAATGGGTTCCCCGTTAACTGAATGTGAAATATTATTAACAGTGAGAATATCCTGACCCGCTTCGCGGATCGATTCAAAACCAATGAAAGGTTTACGCCTAGAAGACGTCGGCATTTCGTTAAATGTTAATTTTTCCAATTGCTTCTGTCGCGAAGAGGCCTGTTTCGATTTCGATGCATTAGCACTGAATCTCTGAATAAAGCTTTTCAAATCTTCGGCTTTATCGGCACTTTTCTTGTTTTGATCAGATAAGAGTCTTTGACTGAGTTCACTGGCCTGCTGCCAAAAATCATAGTTTCCGGTGTAGGTAGTAACTTTTGAAAAATCAATATCTGCAATGTGGGTACAGACCTTATTTAAGAAATAACGATCATGGGAAACCACAATAACTGTATTCTGAAAGTTAAACAAAAAGTCTTCCAGCCATTGAATTGCATAAATATCGAGATGATTCGTCGGTTCATCCAGCAATAAGATATCCGGCTGCCCGAAGAGGGCCTGCGCCAGAAGTACTTTTACTTTTTCACCGGCACTGAGTTCTTTCATATCTTTTTGGTGAAGTTCTTCTCCAACGCCCAGCCCAGCAAGCATCGTTGCGGCCTCCGCTTCAGCCTCCCAGCCATTGAGCTCCGCAAACTTCATTTCAAGCTCAGACGCCCGCTCACCATCAGCATCCGAAAAATTAGGATTTGCATAAAGCGCGTCCTTTTCAACCATGATTTTAAATAGTTTTTCATTACCCATTAGAACGGTTTTTAAAACCGTCACTTCATCAAAGGCATAATGATCTTGTTTTAATACAGATAACCTTTGATCGGCTCCTAAAATAACCTCACCGGTATTAGGTTGAATTTCTTTAGCTAAAATTTTTAAGAATGTTGATTTACCGGCCCCATTCGCACCGATAAGACCATAGCAATTTCCCGGAGTAAACTTTACGTTTACGTCGTCGAACAATTTTCTACCACCAAACCGAAGGCTGACATTACTTGTGCTAATCATTATTCAAAACCCAAAATATCTACGTATGTAGTGCCTTTAGCCAGAGCAGAAGAAGTTCTTGCATTCTGTCCTTTAATCAACACTTTTCCGTTTTTAAAAAGATCTTTAAAAGCCATTCTGGAAATATTCTTAAGATTGAGGTTGTCATTTTGATCTCTCAAAGCCTGAAGTAAAATACTGTCCAGTCTTTTTTCTGCTCTATTAAGTTCGAGAATGATCCGAAACGAGTTTTTAGCTTGTGGGGGTATGTGGTCCTGCATAGAAATATCCTCTTCGTTAAGTGGCTTTGGTAACATTATTTGCAGTGATCTGGCTAGTAAAATGCTATACCGAGGCAGCGACTCGGGCCAATCGGGACAGATAGTCTCGGTACTCGGAAATTTTTTCAAATCGATCCAGATAGTTCATCCGATCTGCCTGACGAAAATCAGCATCAACCCCGCTCAATTTTAAATAGAAATTGGTGGTAATTTCTCTGAAATTTCGATCTAAAGTAAAGCATACTTTAAGCAGTGCCCGAGCTGTTTTCAACTGCTTGGCGTTAAAACCTTCTGAAACCATCGCAAGCATTTTGTTAAATTGCAAGTCATCGAATCGATCAAACAAAAAATTTGAATGCAAATAACCAAAAAAGATAAGTTTAAAAAATTCTTCTTTTCCAATTTCATCCAAGGCCGCTTTAATATTATTTCTGGACTCAAATAAAGCTGTATACGAATTCCATTCGTAGAATATTCTGTGCGCAGAGTCTCCAGCATCAACAACTCCAAGCAATTCGCAAGTATTTGCAAATGATTCTTCAATTAGCATTTTCAGTCCAAAGTCTCCGGCAGGTAATGGCCCCGCCAGTTCCCGAGCCACCGCATGACAAGACTCATGGAGCAGAAAATTTTTTCGGAGATTTTGACTTAACTCATGCCACTCCGTCTGGTCAGGCATAATTTTCTCAATTTTTTTCAGAACGCCGACATTGTCCAAAAAAGGAATCTTCTTCGTCAAAAGAATTTCCGACAACTGGCTCAGTGGCAGAGCCTGATATGCATCGTTCTGTTCATGACTGTAGGTAAACCCAAGATTCAGAGCTTTAAGTCGGATGTTTCGATAAACTTTATTGTGCTGACATAAAAAAGCATCGCCGAAGTTCTGCTCTAGAACCACCGAATC
>JAYVIY010000114.1:0-5002 GCA_043769795.1 Pseudobdellovibrio sp.
CAGGCTGCAGCAATTGCCTGCGCAGCCGGAGCAGCAATCGGTCTTGTGTTTTCAATGGTTACCCGTCGCAGATAGCTTGCATAGACTGAATTGAACTCCGGTTTCGCGCCGGAGTTTTTTTAAGAAAGCTCATTGGAGACCCTCATGTTTTTCAACAAATATATTGTGCCGATATTGACTCATTTTTTTAAGACTCGCCGCCAGAATTCAAATATGAATTCTCAGGCCTCTTTGTTGAATATTGCTACCGAAACGGTCAAGCGCGAAATATCAAAGATCATACTTAAAATTGTTTTCGGTTTGGTGGCTACCGGTGTGCTGATTTATTCACTGATTGTGCTCGGGCAACATCTGCAGTTTTATCTGTTGGTTTATGAAAATGGCCCATTGCTTTCGGTGCTTTTCTTTTCAATTCTTGCCGTTGTCTGTGCGCTTATTCTCTTCAAACTTTTCCACAAAAAAGAAACAGAGGAAGATCCATTCTCTAAGATTTTTTCTTCAGAAGAAGCGAAGTTCCGCATCGGGAAGATTTACGAAAATTTTATTTCCGGACTGGCCGACGGAATCAGAGAAAGTAATGCCACAGAGAAACGCCAAAAAGAGAAAATTGCAAATTTCGAAGATGCAGATTATTCCGACACAACTCATTGAATCGGATAGAATGGAGAATTTATGGCTGAAGATGTTGATTTCGAATTGACGAAGCCGGTTCAGGTCTTCAGTGAAATTAAAGACGGCATTGGGGCCGAAATCAAAGATCTCAAACGAATTCTTTCAGCGGAGCAAGCCGCTACGGCAACCTATAAGTCTATTTTAAAGAATTTGCATGACACTGAGGAAAGTAACGAAATTAAGAACATTTTAGTTGAGCATAAACGCGCAATTGAGTTCTGGAAAACGCAGCTCCGGGCAAAAGACATTCATGTCAAAAACGAACCCGGGCCCTGGCACTCGGCCATAGACTCCTTAGAATCAGGTGAAAACCTTAAAGATCAAGGTCGTATTATCAATGCCCTTAAAGAAGGTGAAGAGCATGTCTTCAGCGAATACGAAGAAATACTCAATCACAGTAAAGTGAATTTTCAGTCGACGGCATACATTCGAAACATTTGCCTAGATCAGCAGCGAAAACACGTAGCTATACTGGAAGGGTTAAACAGTTCGAATCAACCCACTAATTAAAATGTTAACTTTCTGAGAAAATGATTGTCATAGCCCTTCGGGTTTCTGAGCAAATATTTTTGATGCTCTTCTTCGGCCTCATAAAAAGGGCCTGTCGCAACGATTTCAGTCACTATTTTGTTTTTCCAGGCGCCTGATTTTTCAACCCTGGCTTTGTAGTTTTCGGCAATTTTCTTTTGTTCGGGGCTGTGATAAAAAATGGCCGAACGGTATTGGGTGCCTTTATCATTTCCCTGTTGATTTAGCGTGGTGGGGTCATGCATTTTAAAAAATAAATCCAGAATTTTTTCATAGGTAATTTTCTTTTCATCAAAAATAATTTCGACGCTTTCGGCGTGCCCGGTTTTACCCTGGCTCACCTCTGCATAAGAAGGTTTAGCTGTTTTTCCTCCGGTGTAGCCAACTCCAGTTTCGAGCACGCCATCCAATTTTCGATAAAATTCTTCAACTCCCCAGAAGCAACCGGCGGCCAACGTGGCTTTTTCTTTTGCAAATGAAGTTGAACTTGTAAGAAAAAATAAAAATAAAACATTTTTCATAGTGGCTCCTTAGATGGTCTAATTAGCATATTATCAGCTATTACGTTAAATAACTCTGCCATGCTCACCGCGGCAGTTGCGATCTTTACAAAAAATTGACCTTGTTCGGAAAGTGTGGAAAAATAGTACCACAAATGCAATTTTCATCTCCGCTCAGGAAAAACCTGAACTCTTCACTTCCAGAGACGTTTGAACGCATCCGGTTGACCACAAACGTCAGTCAGCACGATTGGTTTGATATTTTACAGGTAACTTGGCTCGACTATCAAAAATTCAAATTGGGTAAATGGGAGCCGGTTGAAAAGTTAACCGAGCGCATTGGCAATCACTTTAATATCAATAGCAGAGATGTATTGGCCGGAAACATCAATTACTCAGCACTTGCGATGAAGTTTGAAGAAAAAAATAAACAAATGCCAGAGCGCTTTTCAAAGGCCGCATTCAACCGTATGCGAACGTCTATTTCTTCTGTTAATTTTCTTGAAAACGTGGCCGGCTGGCGCCTTCGCCTAGATGTTATCCGTCGATTAGACATAACCGAAAAAATGCTTCAGGATCCATTTGCGCCTATAAGTATAATTCTTCTTACGGATTTATGTGATTACCTTTCTCAAAGACAGTTTCAAAAAAAAGACTTTTTTGAAATGGGAGCATATACATTTGAGTCTGACAGGCAATCGCTGGTTCCAAAACTGTTCTCTGAAATATCAAATCCTAAAGAGTCTTATGAGTTCTTGTTTAACGATTGCATGAATCTTTGGCAACAGACTTCTGATTTTAAACTTACGGATATAAGTAACAGTACGGCCACCGTCGAATTTCTAACAAACCGCGATGCGGCTGCCGAAGTCGGAATTCGCCACTTAGGAAGCGCTCACGTCTGTCAGATAAAACTTGGCTGTGTATCTAATGTGCCTCGCTATAGTGGGCGCCCCGCAGCCCGAGTTAAAGAGTTGGCATGTGTTCATCGCGGGGACGACGTGTGTCGATTTGAACTTGATTTCTCGGCTCCGCCAACTTTGCACTAAATAAAAATCGAGGTTTTGTATTTTTTTTGATTTAAATAATGATTCGCAAAAATTACTGAACCTCTTTGCACGAGCCAGCGAAGATCTTGGAGCATCGCTCCAGATCTCAGATACGATTTCTCAAATTTGTAAAGTTCCGGTACCCGTTCTTGCTAAATGGAGCAGTCTTTTTGTTTTGGAACCGAAAACATCGAAGTTGGTTTTTGCACAGTGTTTTCATTCCGACTCAGCACGCACGCAAGAGCTCACTAACTATTTTCAAAACGATACTGAAAGCCACAGTTCTAGACATGTGACTTTAGAAACCTTAAGAAACGGAACTTGTGCCGTCGAAATTCGCGAAACCCCAAGCCTCTTAGCCGGCCACCTGCTGACAATACCTCTTATTTGTAATTCCGATGTGCTTGGATTTATCACTTTAGGCAATGATAAACATTATTCGACAGAGGATATTTTATTGGCGGAAGAAGTAACCCGTCGTGCGGCCCTTGCTTTACATAATGCCAGGCTATATCAAAAAGTTTGTCTTTCTGAGGCCGAGCTTTTTGCTTCAAAGAAAGTGGCTGAAGAGGCCAATCAGGCGAAAAGTCAGTTTCTTGCAAATTTAAGTCATGAAATTCGAACGCCAATTGGAGTCATACTTGGTTTTTCCGATCTTTTAGTATCAGGCAACGGCAGTGAAGATCAACGTTCCGACTGGGGTAGGCGTATTCAACAGAATGGCCAACAATTGCTGCGACTGATTGATGATATATTAAATTTAACCAAAATCGAACGTGGACAGATAAACCTTGAAGTTAAAAAAGTAAATTTTAGTTTTCTGTATGATGAATTGAAAAAGGCTTTTGCGCCTCTGGCAGCAAGTAAAAATCTTGAGCTTCGTTTTTTACTAAAAACTTCCATTCCGTCCTATTTTTTCACTGACAGTGACCGACTCATGCAAATTTTAAATAATGTCATAAGTAATGCGATTAAGTTCACAGATACTGGCGTGGTTACTATCAGTGCCGGATTTCAAAAGGAATCCGGATTTCTTTACTTTGACATCGAAGATACCGGCCCGGGCTTAACCCGCCATGAAGCTGCAAAGCTCTTTCAGCCGTTTTCTCAGGCCGACACGGCTCATGCAAGAAGATCTGGTGGCTCAGGGCTCGGACTTGCTTTGTCTGCGAATTTGGCTCGTTTACTCGGGGGAAATCTAGAATTGGTTTCATCTGAACCCGGTATGGGCGCAATTTTTCGAGTCATGTTAATGCCTGATCTTCACGAAAACACCGAATTTATTCAGTAGTTGACCCCTTACTTTAATGCCGGATTTGCGCAAAGCTGTCTATAGTTTGGTCGATAGTAACTGCCTATAAGAATTAACTGCTATTAGCCCGTGTATAGCCTTTGCATAATAGTGTCCGGTGAACAGATTACAATTTTTTAAAGGATGATTTATGAAAACGATATCACTTTTTTTAACTCTCACGATTTTGACAGTATCGGCGTCGTTGGCACAGGCCGGAGATGAAGCCAAGAAAATGACAAATGAAAATGGCGTTGCCTTTATGGATTACAAATGTTCAAAGTTAGAATCTGCGAAACAACTGATTTTTGCTGATTCCGATGTTGAGTTCATGGCATCTGGTATGATGCTCAATTCGAAAGAACGAGTATTATCGGTGAAATTGACAGCTCGAAGTGGAATAAAACAATCCAGCGATTTATTACTTTTTTTAAAACGAATTTCAAAGGCTGACGGTAAAATTAATTACAGTTTCGACACTAAACTGGGCGCCGTTCTGGCGATTGAAGAAATCAGCAGCGAAAACGGACGTTCTCAAACCATGAAAATTCAGCTGATTGAAGAGTCAGGAACCTCTGAAACAACTATAACATGCGCAACTGCGCTCGGCGGAAATTAATGTTTCAGCACCAAAGAAAAAATAGGTTTAAGAATCATAAACTGGCCCCTCACGCTGTTGAAACGCGTGGAGTTTTTAAGTTCAAATTATGATGTAAAACAATCAAGGCTAAGTGCAAACTTAGCCTTTCTTTTTTTTTCGTCGTGTTCCAGGTTTTTCGGATCAACCGAGCGGTACGGTAGCGCATAACCGCACAGGTATGGTTTAAACTGAAAATCGGATCGAACCCTACTTTCTTCAGTTCACCTTGCCCTCCAAGTGAACTCTTACGTCCCTTGTATAATCGGTGTTTTGCCTCCGGGAAAAATCTTTTCATATCTGCCAGATAGTGCGGATTTTCATC
>JAYVIY010000115.1:0-4992 GCA_043769795.1 Pseudobdellovibrio sp.
AAAGGAATTATTCCAAGAAAAAGTGAGTGCTTAGGCTTCAATTTTTTTAGAAAAATACTTTTTATAAATCAGATAGAAAGCTAAAATTGTAATCAGACACAGTACACCCAGCTTAAATTGTTTAAGAAATTTAAGTATATGATCTCCGTAATAAGCCAGTAATAATATCTGCGTCGGTACTGAAACGGCGGCGGCGATTCCGTCGATAAGGCAAAACTTCCACGCCGGAAATTTTAACATTCCACAGGCCAAATGCCCCGGAAACCTCAAGCCCGGCGTAAATCGGAATATTCCGCAGGCATAGGCACCATATTTTTGTGTCCACTCTTCGATTTTTATTCGATTTTCCTCAGACAAAATACTGCGAATGGGCTTCCAATCGAAAATTTTACGACCGAAAAATCGTCCGATACAATAAATCAAAAAATCTGAAAGAAACACAGCAATGAAGGCCACAATGGCCGCCGTTTCGGCATTCACATGAGGAGCTCCCGAAAATGGTGGAGGATACTTATCCGGGTGAGCCCCCATATAAGCAAGTAATCCGACGCTGACAAGAGTTGCCTCCTCAGGTAACGGCAAGCCCACGGCCGACAGCAGCATCATTATCACGGTAAAAGCGTAAACCCATGCCGGCTCATAAGCGTAAGGAACCAAACAGACAAGACTGTCTTTGCTGGTCCACAAACAATGAATTAAAGAATCATTCATAAGACTATTGTGTTCACTATTGGACGATTTGTTAAGCTCTTGAACTCAGTCGATACACTGTGCTATGCCAAAGTATGTCTCAAATAACTGCTCCGCTAGTTAGTTCTCAAGGCTTTGAATACGGAGTTAAGCATTTTTATAACCAAAAAACTGGACTGATAAGTGAAATACTGTTTGATTCGCTGGGGTTAGCCACCGCAGAAATTCAATTAGTGCTCAAATTAGGTGCGATTTACATCAATAACGAAAGACAAGTCATTGACCGGATTGTTCCGGAAAATCAATTATTCAGAGTCCACTCAAAACCGAGACGTTACAATTGCGGCTACGACTTTAAATCTCGGGTGATTTTTGAAAACTCTGACTTTATTATAGTGAATAAGGCTTCCGGAATTCCTAGCCACCCATCAGTGGACAATATCACCGAAAACTCGTTATCCCAAACTGCTCTGGCGCTTAATTGTCCACTTTATATCACTCACCGTCTTGATACCCTAACATCGGGCCTCATCGTTTATGCCAAGTCTTCGCAATTTGTTAAAAATTTCAATTTGCAGATGCAAAACCGCAACATCGACAAAAAATATGTGGCGCTCATTGAAAAAAATAGCCAAAGCCTTCCGAGCAGGGTCATTCACTATATGGAACCCACACCAAGAGCTCCAAAAAATGTATCACCGGTTTTCACTGAGGGCTGGGCCTTCTGTGAACTGGAAGTTCTCGAGCAAAAAAAATATTCACCCGATCTGAGTTGGATTAAGATTAATCTTCTCACCGGAAGAACTCATCAGATACGTTCACAACTTTCAAATTTGGGCTCGCCGATTCTGGGCGACCTGATGTATGGATCAAGAACTCAGTACCCCACTGATGCAATAGCATTGCGCGCCTGTGAGCTTGAATTCAATTGGGGGTCGCAACGAATGAAATTTAATCTGAATGAAGAATTCGAACTGGTTTAGTTGTTTTTTCTTTTAAAAATGCTGAGCTTCAGATTCAACCCCTGATTGCTGAATTCTTCGGTGAGCACCGGCTTTAGTTCTACAAAATTAAAACGCCACGCCACCGGATGCACTACTATTATCCCGTCGACTGCGGCTTCAAGATTTTCAAGAGCCACAATAGCATTTTCATCGGCAAGACGAATGCCATACGGAGGATTTGTAATGATCCAGAGCGATTTTTTAAACTGATTGCGCTCAAGTATCAGATCACGACTATCATGAAATTCGGCTTGAATATCAAATTGAGCCTGCGCAAAGACCTCTTTAAGTTCAGCTTTGTTTCTTTCAAAAGCCAGCAGAACTTTCTCGTCATAATCGTAACCCCGGCATTGCGGCGTTTGCAGATTTTCGAACCAACGGTAATTTTTTGTCCAGGTTGACGACTTAAATAATTTGGGTGCAATTTTAAAATCAAGCCAAGAATACTTTCGGGTAAAATTCGGAAGCCGACTTGAACAGGCTTCAAAAAGTAAAGTACCAGAGCCGACAAAAGGGTCTATTACAGTTAAATTTTCATTGATGCTGATTTGACTTTGCAATTTTCTGACAATATAGGCCGCTAGAGTTTCGCGCATCGGGGCCTCGCCTCTGAAACCGGCATAACCTCGTTTATGTAAATGCTCGCCACTGGTATCAAGGCTGACCATGACCACATCTTTTTCAATTCGAAGATAGACTGTATTCGCCGCTTGGTCTTTGATAGTGAATTTCTTTTTTTTAAGTACATTTTGTGCGGCTTCAATAATATTTTTGTCGTTGTTCAGTCTCGACTTGTGGGATTCAATTTTAATTTTGAATTCGGGTTCAGCTAAATACTTTTCGAATTCAATTTTACTGAAACCTTTTTCAAATTGGTCGTAATATCGTGCTTCGAATTTATTAATCCGCAATAGCACTCGGCTTGCAATTTTAGAAAAAAAATTAATCTGAAATCCGAGATGATCAGCTACACTCATCTGAACTCCCCCGCTGAAAATTTCAATTTCAGGAAATTCGACCCGGGTCGGAAGCCCATCAAGATCAATCATTTCAAACCAAAAACTTTTCATCTCCGAAACCAGTTCGTTTTCGTATTTGAGCGGACAACTGACAAAAAATAGCGACATTAAAATCTCCAGAACATGTCAAAAAAGCCATAGTAACCGTCAGTAGGATCAAGCCGCATGTGCGTCACATCGCTGGCATTAAGAGAAAGCTGAACGTGTAAGCGGTCAAAAACCCAGACATAGGAGAGGTAACCGCCCAGAGCCTTTTTCTCAAAATTGAAACTGGGTCCGATCAAAAAGCGGTCCCAGTTTTTTAAAATAACTTCGTAACCCGTCTGAAAAGAACTGGAAGTCAGATATTTCAAGGCCGCAGCATCTCCGGAGTTCGTCCAGCTCACTAAGCCGAGGCTCAAAAACGTGTGAGAAATCAGGGCATCTGTGGACGTGGCGTCCCAGTAAAAATTGAGGTTCAGAGAATTCTCATCTTCCATGGTCAGTTTTACGAACGAAATCCCGGCCGTAAGCGTCGTGGCATCGCTATCATAGAGGCGCGCCCGGAGATTAGCATTTGGGCGACCGAATGCATTCACCGGCACAAGAGTTCCGACGGTGAGCCACTCGTTCACACCGTAATAAAGATTTCCGAAATAATTAACTAAAAATTCTTTATCAAAGAGAGTCTGGGCCGTGTCACCGATAACGATTCCCTGATGAACTAATGGCCGGTAGCGGGACGATGTATTCTTGATGGTATCACGCAAAAGCAATTCAGTGGAACCGGTGTATTCGAAATTGGACGATGACAGATCCATTCGCTTAACCTGATCACCGACCTGAATAAAGTACTTTCTATTCTGGCGCCGGAGCTGCATCTTAACTTCGTACTTTCCGGCAAAAAGACCTTCAAAACGCTCACTCACCTCAACGACTTCAACAAAGGCAATAACTCCGAGGTTTGAATTAGCTGAAACCACAGCCACAATTTCACCGTGCGTCCAGTCGTTATGTCTGCTTTCGGCGACTAAAGTATTTTCATTGCTGAAGCTCTGAATAATAGCGAAGCGATCAGGTTCAAACTGGGCAGAGACGACCACCGAGAAAAATAAAATTAAAAAATTCAAAAAAATAGCTAGAATTCGCATGAAATCAATCGGCAACTTTTGGATGTAAATTTAAACATAATATTGAACCCAATAACAAAAATATACCTACATAAAAGGCGTAGAACAACCCGTATTTATCTGTGAGGTACCCCACCCCTGCATGCATGAAAATAACACAAAAACTCTGAAGACCCATCACAAAAGTTAAAAACCGGCGTTTTTGAAAGCCTGTAATTTCAGATATATATACGATGGCCAAAGGGTAAAATGGCGCCATAGTCAGGCCTATTAAGGCCAGAAAAAACGGATGCAGCCAAAGCCCCAACAATAGGCTCAGTAGCGAAAGTCCGAGCGATAAATTCAACTGAATTTTTAACGCCAGTTTAAAACTTTTAAAAATAAAAAAACTGCGTCCGATGAAAAGAAAAATAAAGAACCCCGTAACGTAATCACTCGAGCTCTCTAAACTCATGTTAAAATAAGTTCGCATATAAAGTGCCAACCGCGTCGACACCAAAATTTCGGCCCCCACATAGCTTGCAAAAAATCCTGCAAACCATAGCAAAACACTGAGCGGACTCCTTTTTCCGTGAATGGCCTCATCATGCGGAATAGAAGGCGCGAACCTCGGTTCAGAATGAGTTCTCAGAATTAAGAAAAAAATTAAAACAGCCAGTACCGAGGTCAGTAAAAAAGAGCTCTGCCAACCGGAGAGTACCGCCACAGAACTAAAATGCGTAGCAAACCAGGTCGGTGCCCTTGACGCAAGAAAGGGCGCAACCAAGCTCGATAAGCCATAGAGACCATGCAAAGTAGAAAGAGCACGTGTTTGGTGTTCGGGCGCGGAATTTTCTGCAATTAACAGATTCTGAGCCACCCCAGTTGCACCGATACTGAATCCGTAGACAACGGCTCCGATTAGGTAAATCGCAAAGGTGTCAGCCGAACCCATGGCAAAAAGGCCGGCACCCATAAGTAAAATTGAAATGGCCAACAGACGATCCAGCTGAATTCGTTTTAAAATAAAAGCGGCAGCAGCATTTCCGAAAAATGCAGCTGTGGAAGCAAAGGCGAAACTCAACGACCCTTGCGAATTTGTCAGATTGAAATACTTTAATAACTCAGGAAAGAGCGGGCCGCGAATGTTGTCGGAAAGGCCCAACACAAACATACTTAAGCAGGCGAAAA
>JAYVIY010000116.1:0-4974 GCA_043769795.1 Pseudobdellovibrio sp.
CGTGAATGCAGATCTCGAGATTTTACAGTTTCGAGGACGAACAGTTCCTTTTCTTGAGCCAGTAATCGGACACCCTAGTCTAAACCTTTTTAAGATGGCACGGCCTGAGATTGTGTCGGCGTTACGTGCAACTATTCAAGCGGTCAAAAAAGAAAATAAACCGGTTATCAGACATGGTTTACAATTCGAAGCTGAAGGCCGAAATATAAAACTAGATATCGAAGTGCTGCCTACAAACCCGCTGGTTGAGCCCAAGCACCGCACGTTTTTAGTTATCTTTAAGCCACGTATTGAGGCAATTAAAGTAACCACCGGTAAGCAGATAAAAATCAGAAAAAATTCGCAAAAACTGAATCAAGACGAAAAAGACAACCAAATTGCCGAACTCACTAACGAGCTATCGGAAATGAAAGAATATCAGAAGTCTCTCGTTCAACAATACGAATTCATTCAAGAAGAGCTGACCGCCGCCAACGAAGAGTTACAAAGCACCAATGAAGAATTCAAAAGCACCAATGAAGAATTTCAGAGCACCAATGAAGAGTTTCAAAGTACCAATGAAGAACTTCAGACCACGCAGGAAGAACTTCAGTCTACAAATGAGGAGCTCGTAACAGTCAACGATGAATTACAAATCCGAAACGCCGATCTGACCACACTCAGCAGCGATCTTAACAATTTGCTGGCCAGTATAGAGATACCTTTTTTGATAATGGGCGGTGATCATAATGTCCGTTTATTTTCACCCAAAAATAAAAAAAGTGCCTTTAACCTTATTCCTACAGATATTGGCCGACCCGTCAGTGATATCAAACCCGATTTTGATTTAAATCTCGATGCCTTAGTAACGGAAGTTATCGAAGACTTAACTCCACGGGCGATCGAAACTCAAGACCTCAGCGGCAAATGGCTGAGCGTACAAATTCGGCCTTATAAAACAGTCGATAATAAAATTGATGGCGCCATTGTTACTTTGATTGACATTGATTTTCTGAAGCAAAAAGAAATTAAAACTAAGGAAATGCTCGAATATTTTAAATCGGTGGCCGAAACCGTGCCGATGCCGCTTGCGGTGATAAATTCTAAGTTGCACATTCAGTCGGCGAATCAATTTTTTTACAATTACTTTCCGCCTTCTGATAAACAAGTAAGTCAGTTATTTGCCAATCTGCAAATGCGCAAATCTTCGTTGCAAAGTTTAAGCAAGTTGATTTCGGTAGCGATGGAAGAAAATAGACCCTTTACCGACTTTGAAACTGATTTCGAAGTGCCCCAGCTGGGTAACCGCAAGCTTCTCGTGTCGGGAGGAAAAATCCATTGGAGCGGAACTGAACAAGCCGCCGTACTTGTTAGTTTTGTGGACGTCACAGTCCAGCGGTTGCTCGATGAAGAACTAAAGCATATAGCTAAACGAGAAAAAGAAGCACGCAACCAAGCTGAACATGCCAACAAGTCAAAAGACATATTTTTAGCCACCCTTTCGCACGAGCTCAGAACCCCACTGACGTCAATTCTTACGTGGGCCCAGTTAATCAGCCAGGGTAAAGTCGATTTTGAAAAAGCAAAACAAGGTGCCGCAGTAATAGAAAAATGCGCTAAAACTCAAAATCAGCTTATTAACGATCTTCTTGATATTTCACGAGTCGTTGCCGGCAAACTCAATTTAAAAATACAGGCCGTCGAAACGGCCACGGTTATCCAAGCTGCCATCGAAGCAGTGCGTTCATTAGCCGATGATAAATCTATTCAATTTAAAACAAGTCTAGGCAACGAACCGGCAATAATTTACGCTGATCCAATTCGGTTACAGCAAATAGTTTGGAATCTTCTAACCAATGCAATTAAATTTTCTTCTGAAAAAGGCGTCATCGACGTTCAGCTCAAATGCTTAGGCGAGAAAAATGCACGCTTTGTGCAAATTACAGTTTCTGACCAAGGTAAAGGAATTTCTCCGGAGTTTCTGCCGCAAATCTTCAATCAATTCAGCCAGGCAGACAGCGCCACCACCAGATTGCATGGCGGTCTCGGACTTGGGCTTTCAATTGTAAAAAATCTTGTTGAATTACAAAACGGCACTGTTAAAGCCGAAAATTCTCAAAATTCTCATGGCGCAATATTTACCGTAACTTTTCCCCTCATTTCTTCGCTGGCGGCCGCAATTAGGCCACCTGAAGTTACCAACGAATTTGATGCGCAACCCAAGCTTGACGGTCTGCGGATCCTTATTGTCGATGACGATATCAGTACGCGTGAGGCCATCAGTATCTATCTCCGATCTTTCGGGGCTGAAGTACAAGATGTAGAATCCGCAAAAGCGGCCCTCAATACATTTCCTGTTTTCAAGCCCGACGTTTTGGTCAGTGATATCGCTATGCCCACTCAAGATGGCTACAGCCTGATTCGCGAAGTCAGAGCATTACCGCGTCAGTCTGAGCGCAATGTTCCTGCTGTGGCTGTTACAGCCTTTGCAAATGCTGAAGACGCCCGACATGCGCTGAATGCCGGCTTTCAGGCTCATATGGCAAAGCCCGTCGAACCTAATGAACTCGGGCGAGTAATCCTGAAAATTTTGAACGCAAAAAAATAGACACGCGCATTACTGCCCCGTCACTTGTTTTGAAATCATCGGTGCAATGTTTCAAGATTTCAATTATTGAAACATTCACCCCTCATGATATCGTCGGGGTCTATGAAAAAAGATAACACCGAAGAAGCACTTCTCGAAGTCAGTGAAAAATTTGAGAAACGCACAGATAGCACTATTAAAGAATCACGAACTGAGGCCGATCATAAAACCTCTACATCTCGTTCTGCATCTGACAAACTTCGCGAAATTCAACGCAACAAATTTGGCGGCGACCTAAAAAGCGAAAGGAAATACAATGACCAACTCTTACTTGGGGAAAGGCACGAGACCGATAGCGCAACGTCGGAACAGCATTCTCACAGCGATTCCGCATTATCCCGCGAGCGCGAATTAAAGAATTCAATCATGAGTGAATTTCTCGAAGAAGAAAAAGGCCAAACCGACTCAGAGGCTCTGCGCGCCTCGCACGTGTTGTCTGACGAAGTCTCCGCCCACTCAAAGACCAAGATTTCACTCACTACCCGAGATGAGTTTCTGGCCATTGTCAGCCACGATCTCAGAAATCCGATCGGAGCCGCATCAGCCTGCGCCGAAATGCTCTTAACCGGAAATGAATTTGCACTTAGCCCAGAAACCAAACCTTGGATTGAATTAATAAAACGAAACACCGATACTGCTTTACGCCTGATAAGTGATCTGCTTGATGTCGAGCGCATCGCAGAGGGAAAGCTCGAACTCAAATTAGAATCCAACAATCTTGATGAAGTGATCGGTGACGTGATTGAAAGTTTCACTTTTATGGCCTCATCTAAGAATGTGCTTTTACGTTTTACACCTTCAGAGAACGCCTCTGATATTGTTTTTGATCGTGATCGAATTACTCAGTTACTTTCGAATCTGATAGGCAATGCACTCAAGTTTACACCAGAAGGAAAACCGATTGACGTCGGCACTGTACAAACTGAAACCGGTATTCAAGTGTTCGTTCAGGATACCGGGCCGGGCATCCCCGCAGAAAAATTAAATTATATTTTTGATCGTTTCGCGCAACTTGGTTCCGAAGACAGAAGTGGTTTAGGACTAGGCCTGTACATTTCAAAAATGCTCATCGAAGCGCACCACGGAGAACTGTGGGTGCAATCAAAAATAGGCGAAGGTAGCACCTTTTATTTTAACATTCCTCAACAAAAGGCAAAGCCCAAAGACAGTCTTCACTGACTACTTTTTATGGCGCTGCCTAATCTTTTTATTTCGACTGCAATTTTTTCGGGTGGCAGCACATAGTCAACACAACCTGAAGCCTGCGCACTACGAGGCATTCCATCCACCTCTGCCGATTCGTCCTGTGCGAAGGTTATTCCACCCTTTGCTTTGATTTGCCTGCAGCCTTCACTTCCGTCGGCAAAATATCCAGAAAGAATAACGCCCACCGCACGATCGCCCATGGCCTCGGCTAACGAACTCAAAAAAATATCAACCTGCACATTTCCTCTTTTGCGCGGGGAAACGACTTTGAAGCTGAGTTCTCAATTTGAAGATCGGCGTTCGGAGGACTTACATAGACATGATTCGGCTTAATCAACATCAACGTTGAAGCTACCTCTACCGGCATTTTCGTGTGCCGCGACAGAATTTGAGCTAACTGACTACTGGCACTCGGAAGAATATGAGAAACAATGACAAATGCCATGCCTGTATCGGGCGACAACGCGTCAAGTAACGCCTTGTATGCCGTAAGCCCGCCGGCCGAGCCACCAATTCCCACAATGAAGTTAGGTTTCACTCTCATGGGCTACTCATATGCTTGCTTGCTTGCTTGCTTGCTTGCTTGCTTGCTTGCTTTTTCATTTCATTTGCTCTTTTTGATCTTGAGGAATAATTTTCCCCGCCCGCTTTTTCCGATTGCGGATTGAAGTGAGTGGGTCAGCGAAGTCCATGTCTTCTAAGGTAATTCCATCATCGCTCATTATCAACTTGTGAATGTCACTCGAGTGGCTCGCGCCGCGGGATTTAACAATGAAGAGTCCGCGTGTGCGTTTTTTGCCCGCATTTTCTTCTAATTCTCTCACTACGATCCAAGTGTCAATAAGCGATGACACGCCGATTTCGCCGCTTGTGTCATTTTCTGCTGCTGACGAAACAAGGCTGGTAAAAAACGTGGTTATGCCATTGGATTTTAAAAGATCAATCATACGAGTAATCATTGATCGAATATCACGTTGGTCGCCCTCACCAATCAGGCTTGTAAGCGGATCTATGACTACACATTTGGGTTTAAAGTCTGCAACCAGCTTGTATAAATCGAGTAAATGCATCTCTAAACCAAAAAAAGAAGGTCTCGTAGACACAATTTTTAAGGATCCTTTTTTTACCCAGGGCTCAAGATG
>JAYVIY010000117.1:0-12664 GCA_043769795.1 Pseudobdellovibrio sp.
AATCGGTGAGCTTGCCACAACCGGCGTTCCGTTGATCGGTTTTATCGGTTCGGAGTCGCGTTGGATTACGGCTAACTTTAAAGAAACTGAAATTAAAGATATAAAAATCGGTAGCCGGGTTGATATTAATATTGATGCACTACCAAATAAAAAGTTTGCAGGCGAGGTCGAAAGCATTTCTCCTTCAACCGGAGCTACCTTTACCCTACTACCACCCGACAATGCCACCGGAAATTTTACGAAAGTCGTACAACGAGTACCGATCCGAGTTAAGTTCACAAATATCTCAGTAGAAGAATTCGAAAACATTCGCGCTGGATTATCTGCCGAAGTTAAAGTTCATATCCGATAAAAAAGGCGTACGAATGGGCATGAGTAAAGAATCAAAACTTATAGTATTTGTTGCTGTTTTGGCTTCTTTGCTTGAAATTATTGATACTTCGATTGTAATTGTGGCCCTGCCGACCATGATGGGAAATCTCGGTGCAACTCTTGAAGACATCTCGATGGTTGTAACCGGCTATGCCATTGCGAACGCGATCATTTTGCCCGTTTCGGCTTGGCTCAGCGAACAATTCGGACGCCGTAAATACTATCTGGGTTGTATTATTTTATTCACTATCACATCGGTGCTCTGTGGATTTGCGCCGAATCTGACGTCGTTGATTTTTTTCAGAATTTTACAGGGTTTAGCCGGCGGGGCCTTGCTTCCGACCTCACAGGCCCTGATCTTTGAACAATTTCCGAAAGAAAAAGCCGGTATGGCCGGCGCCATCTTCGGCATGAGTGTCATGGTGGGGCCTGCGCTGGGGCCGGTTATGGGCGGCTATCTCACAGATAATTTCGGATGGAGATCGATTTTTAATATTAATATCCCACTAGGTATTTTGGCATTAATGATAGGTCTGCTCGTTATCAAAAACCCGGCCCATCAGCTGGCGAACAGACACTTAGCAAAAAGCAAATTAGACAAATGGGGATTGATTTTATTGGTTTTAGGTATTGGTTGCCTGCAATATGTTCTTGAGCGCGGAGAATCAGAAGGTTGGCTTTCTTCAAAAATAATCATTGTTAATTCAATCATCGCCGCTTTTAGCCTGCCCGCATTTGTTTGGTGGGAACTAAAATGTCCGAACCCGATTATTAATATAAGACTTTTTGCAGATAAGCTTGTTCAGAGCGGCGTAATTCTGATGGGTTTGCTTGGTTTTTTTCTCTATGCGATTGTGTTTTTATTTCCGGTCTTTCTCGGTCGGGTTTATCATTACGATGCCACGCAGATTGGGTTAATGTTTATTCCCGGTTCTTTAGTAACAATGGCAATGATGCCGCTGATTGGTAAATTTATGCAATCTGGCAGAAATCCGAAAATACTAATTATTCTGGGTTTTATCGGACTGGAATTAACTTTGGCCATAATGTACAGCTTTTCACCTCTTTCTTCGAAGAGCGAAATTTTAATGTCGCTTTATATGCGGGGCCTAGCTCTTTCATTTTTATTTGTGCCGATCAATTCTACTATTTTGGGTCAGTATAGCGGAGCCGCTCTGGGCCAGGTGGCAGGACTGCTGAATCTATTCAGACAGATAGGTGGCAGTGTCGGCATTGCGCTCGTGGCGACAATTTTGAATATCAGAAGCCATCAGAATTATCTGGACATGTCTTCAAAAGTAACAGCCTTTAATAAAAATGCTTATAATTTTTATCTTCAAACGGCCAATGGTCTTAAGACGAAAATGACTACCGCCGTGGGTTTTGATGTTCCACAAAATGCGGCACTCAAGGTTTTGTATTATAAAGTGCAAAATCAGGTATTTATGCTGACTTTTCTGCAGCTGGTTTTTATTATGATGCTCATTCTTCTATTTGCTTTTATCCCGATTTACCAAATGAAAATCAAACGTGGTCCAATTAAGCCGGTTGATGCCCACTAGGGCACCTAGGTCGCGCAAGCACCAAGAGTTAGTTCTTCTCACAGGAAACTTTAGAAACTTTACAAAACGAAATCGCAGTTTGATCTTGGCATTTAGCAATGGCTTCTTCGCGGGCTTCGTTTTCGGACTTGCCAGTGGCGTAGACCCTCTTACCATTAGCGCCCACCATGGTGCAACTGTAGGTGCCTACGAGCTTCGGGACACCTCCGGAATAATCAACCTGCAGAGTGCCCTTGTTATCCGGTTTGCTTGGGTCGATAACTTTCATCCCGGCACAGGAGAAAAGCAGTGAAGATAGTAATACGAAGGAAACTTTATTTTTGATCATGATTTATTCTCGACAATGTCTCGGCTCAGGTCAACTCCACTCTTCAAGCTATTCTCTAAGCCGCGCTTCGATCAATTCAATATGAAAAATCAAATTTGAATTGGGTTTTATGAACTGGCCATTTTGCCTATCGCCGTAAGCAAGGCTTGCCGGAATAAAAACGCTTCGTTTTCCACCTTCGCGCATACCGAGAACGGCTAAGCTCATTCCGATAATAACTTTTTTAGATCCAACGACGAACTCGAAGGCTCTGCCCGCTTTGGCACTCGAGTCGAAAACAGTTCCGTCCTCAAGAACTCCTTCATAGTTAATAAATACCAATGCCCCTTTTAAGACTTGGGTACCTTCGCCGATTTTAACTTCAGTAATTTTTACTTCGATAGACCCCTCTCAATCTCATTTTTTCAGAACTAAAATGATTCCACTTAAAAGAACAAATAACGCCACTATTCTTTCAAAGTGCTCTTGCTTAAGTCCACTTAAAACATTCTTGCCAATTCTCGAACCTAAATAGGCAGCAATTCCTAACAAGGGAATATAAAACCACTGGCTCCAGTCCATAAAATTATTCCACAGATAAATTATCAATCGAATGAAATCCCCACCCAGATCAATCGAGGCCGATAACGAAACGAAGGCATTTTTTTCAATTTGAAGCGCAGTCAGCGCCATGCCGCGAATGGCACCGCCGGTGCCGATAAATCCGGTTAAAAACCCTGATATTCCGCTTAATACCAACGCCGCACGCGAGGGCAATCTCTGAATTAATTTTTTTCCAAAGAACAAAGCGCCGGACACCAGAATGAGGGCCACACCAAGGCTGCGCTGAAGAAGACTGACTTGAACTTGCGTTGTTAGCAGCGCACCCACTCCGGTTAATAAAATCGAGGGCAGCGCTAGACGCAGAAAAACTTTCAACTGAAAAAAATCTTTGAAAATGAAAATTCGCGAAACATTACCGAAACAATGTAGAATGGCAGTAATTGCGAGTGCAAACTGAAAACTTTCAAGCATAGTAGCAACTGGCACAAAGAATGTTGACGAGCCAAAGCCACTTAACGTACCGACAAGTTCAGAAAAAAAGGCAATTAAGATAAGGGCGAAGTCATGAATATGCACGCTTCAAGATACCTTGTTTTGGGATCGTAAAACAATCAATCAGTTTGCAGCAGACTTAAGATGGATTGTGTTAGCCTCATTTAAAAAAAACAATAAAGCCCCGTCTTGAGCTGTTCAGATCTCAATTGTTGCGAAAAAATTTGCTGCAATTTGTAATCAGTGAACACAGACCAAGTTTGATCGATTCGATACTGAACTTCAACTTTTGTACTTATTAAATTTGTACTATTGCTTTGCCAAAGGTAAGCGGTTGAACTATTGAGCTTGAAGTTTTCAGAAGAAACAAGAAAGCCCAGCCTCGGACCTAGCTCAAAGTTACCCTGCGGCCCCGCTTCATTTGACCGCGCCCCTAAATTTAAGTCTCCATAAAAAATTATGTTTCGTAAACTCAACTTTGAAGCATATCCAAATGTGAATCTGGCTTCTGCAAAGTGTTGAGCCTCGTTAAAATTGAAATCACTCTGCCTAATGCTTAAATCTACCGACCACGACAATGGGCTTTGGTAAAGATCCACAGTAGGAAAATTTGTTAAATTCAAAAAAGTCAAATTGAGCAATTTCAGTTGGCTATCATGAAGAAGCAAAGCTTCAACTTCAAGTATTTTAATACTTGAAGTTGGCAGATAGCCCGCTTCAAAATCAAGTAGCCCGTGAATACCGGGGCGAAATTTAAGCGCGCTGCTTCCACTATCGTTATTATAGAGCCTCGCCAATTGCAATTGCATCGGCGGATGAGATTTATGGGGTTCGATAGGTGTTTCGGTTTTATTAAAAAGCACAGGTTCACTATGGATCTTTGACCTTCGCAACAGGGTTAGTCGCTCTGGCAATTTTAGTTTTTCAGGAAGACGACCTGAGTTTCGGTGGCGCTCAAAATTGATGTGATCCATCATGGCTTCAAGTAACAAAGGATTAGTTTCTTCTGGTTCGATTTTACTTTCGGTAATCATTGTTTGAAATTTTTCCTTTTCGATTTCCGTCATTCGATTGATTTTTGAATTTAATCGCTTGAGTAAAGCCGGATGATAAACCACAGTGCTTACGAGATTTTCCCGGCTGGCCACTTGGGTGATTTCACTCGGAGGCACAAATATTTTATTACTGGTCGTGATATTGATTTCTGGTTTAACTGCTTTAAGAACCCACAAAAGCAGGCTCGCGCAATTTTCATTCAGGTAGTAATATTCGAACTCGACCTGATTTCGAATTTCCCAAACATAGTCGGTTAAAAGATTCATTTCGCTTTGGCTCAGATTTAGGCGGTATTCCCAGAGATCGCGATTTTCCATGTCGGTGTATTGGTAAAGTCGCTGAAAATAGGGCGAAATAGAAATAACTCCCGGAAACCCGCCGGTTAATCCTTTGAAAGCGTAATCAAAACCGCCGATATTCTCAGGAATGTCGGCCGCAAAGTTAAAAGTCATTTGCGAAAATTCTTCGATTTTTTCAGAACCTAATAGCAAGAACGAATGCCCGAAGGTCGACGAAGGGCTCGAAAGGTAGGGCCCGGCATAAAAAAGGCTGGCATAGGATAATTGGTATTTGGTTTTCCAGTCGCGAAGCTCTTGGCAATTGACGGGCTCAGCCAAATCATAAAGACCTCGTAAAACATGGTACCGAGCCGGAAAAACACATTGCGGATGTAGGTTGTTTTCAGGCCAAGACTTCTGAAAGAGTTCAATATCGGCTTTAAGCTCGGCTAAAGGATTTTCTGCGCCATTGGGACTAATGAAAAACTTCGAAGCTTTTATTTTACTTTTAAAGCCGCCTTCGCTTTTTTGATACTGCATAAGATGCATCCAAGTCATGACGCTTTGGTTTTGAGCTGGCAATTCGGTTGGTAACTCGGCCTTTGTATTTAGACAAATAGACATCAATAGGAACGACCAGAAATAAGACTTTAGGTTTGACAACAAAACCCACTCCTCTAAACTTTAGTAAGAAATAGAATTTAAGCACAGATTATTAATCAAAGCGAGGACTGCATGATGACGAAGCAACTTTTTTTTACCGCAGCAATTTTAATTTTAGGTCAATCTTCTTTAGCAACTCCTTGTGGTGATCTTATCTATAAAAACGGAAAGTTGCGAAAATATGAGTACGTGAACAACAGCGGAATAGAAAATACTAAAAAACACGGTTCTTCGACAACAGCCGGCGTAACCACCGAAGGTTCAACGGCTTCGGTAGACCCTGGTGTAAGTACCGGAGTTACCGCTTCAAATGGACAATCCACTTCAACCCAGGGTGAGTGTAAGTGGGCCGGTTTCTTTGCCACAAATACTGAATACAATGACTATCTCAATCAGAATTTAATTGCGATAAAAAATGAAATTTCTCTAGGCCGCGGTGGTCACCTAGAAATATTGGCTTCGGCCATGAGTTGCAGTCAAAAAGGCCGATTGCAACTGCCAGCTGTTCTGCAGAAAAACTTTGAACTCTTCGTCGATTTTAACCCGCAGCAGTCGGCTGAATTCGCCACAGCGCTCAATCAGGTCGTTGTAAAAAATCTAGATCATAACTGTTCTGCTATCTTGCCGACTGACATTTAAGGGTGCCGAAAAATCGGCAGCCTTAGCAATTCATGGTGCTGAGTTTTCAGCACGCCTTTGTTTCATTCTGAGAAAACATCTTACTCGCCAACGCAAAATCAACTAGTTAGAACTCGTGCTTACCGGGCACGTGCGTTGCTTATATTAACTGTATAACAACTTTTTAACTTCGGAGGCTTTATGAAACTTTACTTAGAATTTGACGGAGCAATTCTTGACCAAACAGAAAGTTTTAACTTTATGGAACTTCAATCGAACATTCTAAAAGTTGTTTCTGAGTGCGTAGTCAGATTAAAAAAGACTCATAAAAAAAATCTTTCAGCGGCAGAAGAAAATCTTTTAAAAGATCGAATTCTTTCTAAATTGCGAATCGTAAAGTCAAAATCTAAGTGGGGCGCAATTAAAGTTTGCTAAAAGCATTCTTGGTTATTGCAAAAAACCTTCTAGCATTTGTATAGTAAAGAAATGCAGTATCTGGTTCCGAGTTTTTTTACCCTTGTCATTGTTATTATTTTTGCCCGCCTTATTGGTTTCTTATTTCGAAAAATCAATCAGCCTAGTGTGATGGGAGAAGTCTTAAGCGGAATTCTGCTTGGGCCCTCTTGTTTCGGCTACTTTTTTCCTGAACTTTCGGTTTCTTTATTTCATCCCGGCGCTATCGTCTTTTTAAAAGCTATCTCCGAAATCGGAATCTTACTCTATCTTTTTATTATGGGCCTCGAACTCGATTTACCGCGAATGCGACAGACCGCCCGTTCGGCCGGCGTTATTTCTCAACTGAGTATTGTTTTTCCTTTTTTAGTCGGAATTATTTTAGCAAGCCAGATTTTTTCTAACTATGCGCCCTTGGGTTTCGGGATAGTTGAGTTTTCACTTTTCATTGCCGTTTCGCTTTCAATTACGGCATTTCCGGTTCTGGCTCGCATCTTAGCGGATTCTTCTTTACACAAAACTCGTTTAGGTGATCTTGCTCTGACCTGTGCCGCAGTTGGTGATATTACAGCCTGGTGCTTAATTGCGATCGTAACCGGTATTTCAAATTCTTCTCTCAGTGGCGCAATTTTCACCGTAGTTCTTACGATAATTTATATTGGCTTCATGCTCATTCTAGTAAAACCATTTGTCGAAAAAATTGTTCCCCGGCTCGAAAAAAATTCTGAAAAAATTTCCGAGTCCCTATTGGCACTTGCCATTTTAGGTGCTTTGGGTTCAGCCGCTGTAACCGATTTAATTGGTATTCACGCCCTATTCGGTGCTTTTTTATTTGGCGCAATTATTCCCCACGAAAGTTTAATCGCACGCGACCTTTGCGGTCGCTTGATGGATTTTGTAAGAATTTTATTTCTTCCGGCGTTTTTCGTGCTGACGGGCTTACAAACCCGATTCGGCCTTCTTAGTGGCTTAAATGACTGGGCCGTTTGTGCTTTCATCGTGCTGCTGGCAATTGCCGGAAAATTCGGAGGCACCTATATTGGCGGTGTTCTGTCCGGCCATTCGAAACACGATTCTACGATTTTAGGAATTCTGATGAATACCCGTGGCTTGGTTGAGTTGATCGTATTAAATATTGGCTTATCTCTCGGAATTTTAACCCCGACACTCTTTACAATGTTGGTTATCATGGCTTTGGTCACAACCTTCATGACCGGACCTCTCTTAAATTTGGTTTTAAATAAAAAATAGCCGGACCCGGAATTTCGGTACGGCGTACATTTGGGGATTAGGTACGGCGTACATTTGGTTTAAGGATGTAGCCTTGCCCGTAGATTGATTTTATTGAGTGGTCGAAGTTTTTTAGTTTTTTTCGCATTGAACTGATGTGAACGTCGATGTTTCGTTCGCTAACTTTCAAGTCTTCCCAGGTCGATTGCAAGATTTCTTCGCGCGTAATTTTTTTGTCGAGATTATTCACAAAGATTCGTAACAATTCGAATTCAATTACACTCAACTTAATGATTTTTTCTTCAATTTCTATTTCGAAACGATCGGGATAAAGTTTGAGGTTGCCTAATTGGTGAGATTGACCTTCGTACTGCCCGGATCGGGCTAAACGCGCTTTTAGACGATTTCTGATCACGGTTAAATTGATGGGTTTTTCAATATAGTCGTCTGCGCCTACGTTATAGGCCTCCAGCATATTTTCGGTACTGCCTTGGCCCGTAAGAATAAGAATAGGAATTTTACGAGTGAGCTGATTTTTTCTGAGTCTTATACAAACGTCAACACCGCTAACTACACCTAGAAACAAATCGATAATCATGATATCTGGAGGATTTTGGATCGCCGCCTTATAAGCCAAATCTGCTTCGAGAAATGTTGTGACTTTATACTCATTAGATAACTCGTGTGACAAAATCTCACAGATCATGGCGTCATCATCTAAAATCAGCAATCTCTTTCTATTCATCGAATCAATTAAGACTCAATTAAAAATCTGGGTCAATGCCCTTTTTCGAACAAGACCCTGTTAAAAAATTGTTAAAGCCGCTGGTGAGCCCGAGAAGCTTCTAGCTGACTCGAGTGGCCTTTTGTTTTTCTATTTTATTATAGTAGGTAACAAATTTCGCCTGCAGCAGCGCCGGGCTAAAAGGCTTGATAATAAAATCTGTCACTCCCATCTTGGCGGCTTCGACGATTTTTTCCTGCTCGTTTTCAGCCGTGATCAAGACAAATGGAAGATTCTTGAAACTCTTCTCTGCTTTACACTTTTTCAGCAATTCAATGCCCGTCAAATTCGGCATATTCCAATCACAGATAATAAACTCAATAGGTGAGTCCGTCTTTGAAAGTTCAACCAAAATGTCAAAAGCATTTTTTCCATCATGAGCTTCGGCGGTATTTAAAAAACCCAGATCAGACAAAACTTTTTTAATCACTTTTCTCATACTGGTATAATCATCAACTATTAGAAATTTTGTTTTAGGATCAAAAATTTGGAACCTCCGAGAAAATGTAGAAATGGCTCACACCGCTTATCGGTTTTCATTAACAGAAGATTGATGGATTTTTTACGTTTTATTTCGAGACTTTACATCGAAATCTGTTTGTAAACACCTCGCTATTGACGAACTTTAATTGTTTAGTTATAGTTAACTATCTAGTTAATTAACCGATAGGTGAAATATGCAGGATCAACTGAGCTTGAAATTCAACGCGCTCTCAGACCCCACAAGAAGGGCTTTGTTAGCCAGGCTAGCAAAAGGAGAATCAAGCGTTTCAGAGCTGGCAAAGCCATTTCTGAAAAATATGAGCCTACCTGCAATAACAAAACACCTGAAAGTTTTAGAAAAAGCCGGATTGATTCTCAAAACTCGAGAAGCCCAGTGGAGGCCTTGTAAATTGAACGGTGCGGGCTTTGAAGATATCACTAACTGGATGGAACATTATCGAGTTTTCTGGGAAGAAAGTTTCGATCGCCTAGATAAATATTTAAAGACTTTAGCTGAAAACGAAACGACGAAAGGGAAAAAAAATGGCCGCAAAAAACAAACCAAATGAAATCTATATCATCCGAAATTATGATGCTCCGGTAAAAACGATCTGGGAAGCCTGGACTGATCCGGAGAAAGTGGCTCAGTGGTGGGGCCCCCGCGGCTTTACTTTGACGACCATGAGTAAAGATTTACGCACCGGCGGCAGCTGGGTGTACACAATGCATGGCCCAGACGGCGTTGACTACCCGAATGTCACAAAATACTTAGAGGTCGAAAAATACTCACGTATGGTTTATGACCATGGCGGAAGTGCAGATCGTCCGCCGATGTTTCGGGTCACAGTTCAGTTTACGGAAGCGAATGGTAAAACTAAAATGGAAATGACCATGGCACTTCCGACCGCAGAGGCCGCCGCGCAAACTAAAAAATTTATTAAAAAAGCCGGTGGCGATTCAACGTGGGACCGACTCGGCGAATACTTAGAAAAGAACAGCTCTGGTCGCGAAAAGTTTTTTATCAACAGAAGCTTTGCGGTTCCGCTTGAAAAGATGTTTGAGATGTGGACGAACCCGGAACATCTTGCTAAGTGGGTTTCACCGACCGGTTTTGAAATGAAGTTTATCAGATCTGAGATTGCGGTAGGCTCGACGACCTTTTCATATATGACCGATGGCAAAAATATCAAAATGTATGCGCGGGCCAGCTACCTTGAAATTTCAAAACCGAATCGAATTGTCTATACTCAGCAATTCTGCGATGAAAACGAGAAATTAACTCGCCATCCGATGTCGGCCACCTGGCCTGAAACAATGTTAACAACTCTAACCCTCAGCGAAGAAGGCAGCAGTCAGACCCGCATAACAATTTGCTGGGAGCCCTTCGGAAACGTAACTCCGGAAGAAATGGCTACGTTTGTAATGGCAAAAAGCGGAATGACTCAGGGTTGGACTGGTTCGTTCGATAAACTTGATTCTTACCTTGGCACTTCGTCTTCTGTTTCAGGAGAATAATTTCAGAAAATTGGTCGTAAGTTGCGGCGCTATTAAATAAAATTTAATCAGCGCCCGTTCTTTTAGCGACATGATGTGCTCGCTTTTTCCGTTTGCAACGGCATCTAGCAGCGCGCTAGCTACTTTTTCGGAAGTATCTGCGTGCACAGGATTCTTCATGCCGGCTAAATTCTGAAATTCGGTTGCAGTCGCCGTCGGGCAAAAATGACAAACATTTATTCCGTAAGGCTTGAGTTCAATTCTTAGCGAATTCGAAAAACCCCACAATCCGAATTTACTGGCGCAATAGGCCGCTAAATTTGCGATGGCCCGCTTCCCGAGTACTGAAGATACGTTAACAATGCATCCTGACTTTCGATTTAGCATGTGCGGAATAACTGCGTGGCAAACAGATAGCGAGCCCCAAAGATTGGTCTGAATAATTTGTTTAACTGCGCTGAGTTCTTGTTGGTGAAAAGCTCCTAAGAATCCTAAGCCCGCATTGCTGACCAGAACATCGATTTTTCCGAAAAGCATAATACTTTTTTCGACCGCCTCAACGACCTGCCTGTCATTTTGCACATCGGTTAACATGATTTCGCAGCGTGCTCCCGACTTTTCGCAAATTGCAGCGACTGCTTTCAATTGATCATTTCTTCGGGCAAGTAATATAAGACATGCGCCCTCGTTTGCAAAAGCTCGTGCTGTTGCGGCGCCAATTCCGCTTGAAGCGCCGGTAATCATAACAACTTTTTCTGAAAATCGCCTAGTTTTAGAAATAAGAATCCTTCCACCACGCCACTGTTTGCTCACGCATAAAACTGCAGTTATTGCAAAGTGGCGTATGTGTAAAATCGCCCCTTTGGTGGCGCTCGAACCAGCTCTTTTTTGTTTGAAGAATCTGCTTCAAAGAATCTTTTTGAAACTGACCCATAACCAACTCCTCTTCGAAATCTACAAAGCAGAGAACAACTTTGCCATCAGGATGAATCAGCAGATTTTCACCCATCATTCGACAGGGAAACATCTGTCTTTTAGCCGTGGGTTTTTGCAGAGACCATTTACTTTTATATCGGTTCTGCATCTGATCCCCGCCTCGATTAAATGGAACCGGCGTTTTGATGGCATCAAACTTTACTCCCTTTGCGATCCAGAATTTCTCGAGACCGGCAAATTCGTCAGCATTGTTATCCAAACGCACGCAAGAAATTGTCACATGCGGCTTCTCTTTTTCTCTCAGCTTTAAAAATCTTTCGACGTTTTCTATGGTTCTTTCAAAATTCAAGTGCCCCATAATTGCTTCGTAGGACTCTTTGGTGGTTCCATTAAAGCTGATTGTCACCTGATCAAGCCCAGCCTGAATCAACTCGCGCGAGCGGCTCTCGGTAAGAAGCGAGGCATTGGTTGTAAGTTGCACCGGCACCTGCGGAATTTTTTCTTTGAGATACCGAATCTTTTCAGGAAGAAGGGGGTCTAAAGTGGGCTCTCCGATTCCGGCAAAAACAAATTTAATTAACGGAAGATTTTCAGTCGCAAACTCGTCAACGATTTGCTTAAACAATTCGAGAGTCATTTTTGAAATTGGCCGATTCATCAGACTGTTCGGGCACATGACACAATCGGCATTACATTTGTTTGTAACTTCAAACTCGACAGCAATTGCACCACGATTAAAGCTTTGCATCTTCCGGTCGATTTGCTTCGCATAAACATTGCGGTATGGAAAAAAAGTGGCCAACTCGAGCAGCCCGGATTTCTTAATCATTCCGGGATAACTATCATAAACACGCTTGGCTAAGTTTATAAAGCTCGCGGACAATCTGAAGTTTTTTACACTTTGTAGCATATCAGCTGAAATTGTACACGGCACAAAATCATGGTCAATGCTTTACAAAATATTACTGAAACTCGATTTCAATTGTGGGTTTCTTGAGAACTTTTCCTGATACAACACTTAGGCTATCGAATTTTACTTTCTCTGCAGAAGCAAATTGATCGCGAGTGGTCTTAGTTTTTGCACCGGCAACTACTTTTTCCAATTCAGCTTCCGACGGCGAACGACCCAAGGCAGAGGTTAACAAAAGAGCCACGAGCTGTTTATCCACTTCGCCTTCTTCGTTAATGAATTTGAAAGTCAGCGTCTTCAATTTTCCGTCATCAACCGTACTTAAAAGGTCAAAACTAAGTGAATCCTTTAAGCGATACAATATGGCCATCTCGCCATTTTTTTCTTTATAAGGTGACGATGCCGAACACTGCAATTTTTTACAGAATTCGGTTTTAGCGAAGTCTGCGGAAGTGCTGATTT
>JAYVIY010000118.1:0-4939 GCA_043769795.1 Pseudobdellovibrio sp.
TGGAATCTATGAAGGCGATGAAGAAATTAAAATTGATTCCGGAAACTGTCTTTCAGGCCGAATTTAATTTTACTTATGGCGACCATAACAATAACTTTGCTAAGCAAAATAATTTCGGGCGACCTGTATTTGTTTTCAATCGAAGCACAACTGAAAAGCCTGTACCAAAAGAATTACTCGAACAGTTGTTAACGGGTGGAGTTACACCGAATATTTCATTAATGTACGAGCGCTGGCAAAAGTATAATAAAAAGAAGCACTTAGAATCTATTCAGTTTGATCCATTTGAAAATTACAAACGAGATTCTTTTTACCGTATGTAAGTCTATAAGACCTTGAACTTAAAAATAAAATAATTCTCCCATCTTGACTATTTTTGGTGTAGGCTCATATTTAAGAATAGAGGGAGAGTTTTTTATGAATCACATCATATTTTTCAACTCAGTTAAAAATCAAAATCCTCGGTTTAATATTCACGGTCATCCGCCCCGGTGAAACTTCATAATTGAAATTCTGTTTTTTTGGTATCTGAAGAATAAATAAAAGTTAATTCAAATTAATTAAACATTTTTCTGAAAGGGCACAACCATGTCTAATAGTATTGTAATTACCTATCGTAATATTCATCCATCAACTGAGACAAAAGCATTTATCGATTCAATAGTTAATGAAATTTATAATGAGCTACCAGCCACATCAACGATCAGAGCAACTTTTTCTTCAAAAGATGATGTTGTAAAAGGAATGATGCACGTTCATACAAACGGCGGGCCTTTTTTCGCTGTGGCCATATCGACAAGTGTTAGCGAAATCGGTTCAAAATTGCTAGAACAAATGCGTCGACGAATCGACAAAGTAAAATCTAAAACCTACCGCAAGCTGAGCGTTAAAAGATTGGCCTTCTCCGAGGAAAAAGCTGAGCTGGTTTTTTAAGGATGTTCATTGAATATTTGCCATGCTAGAGTAATGCATGGCAAGTATTCCAAAACTGATCAGCAAAACTAAAATAATACAGGGTTATCAGTGCCATAAAAATATGTACCTCAGTGTGCACCGTAAAGAATTAATTCCGAAGGTGACACCCGAGCTGCAAGCGTTATTCGACCAGGGTAACGATGTTACTGTTGAAGCCCGTAAACGGTTTCCTGGCGGAGTGCTTGTCGATTTTCCGGCCTATGATTTTATCGGTTCTTTGAAGAGAACTCGCGAGTTACTGGCCGCACATACTCCCACAATATTTGAGGCGGCTTTCGAATATAAAGGCTGCTACGCCCGGGCCGATATAATTACTTATAATGAAATGTCACAACGTTGGTCGATTATCGAAGTTAAGTCGACGACAAAAGTAAAAGAAGAACATTATGACGATGTAGGTTTGCAGGTATGGATTATGACCAACGCCGGTCTGCCGGTAGAACGAATCAGTCTAATGCATTTAAATAATCTTTGTAAATTTCCTGATTTGCAAAACCTCTTTACTGAAGTTGAATTAACTGACGAACTTCGTAATCGGCATACTCGGATTTCTCCTAGGCTTAATGAAATTTTTAATTCATTGAAGTCGGACTCTATACCTGAGATTGATCTGGGTGCTCATTGTGGTGTTCCGCGCGACTGTCAGTTTCTGGGTCACTGCCGAAGTCAAAAAAATCTTCCTGAGCCCAGTGTTTTCAGTATCCCGGGCCTGCGTGATAAAAAATGGGAGCTTTATAGTCAGGGGCATGTGGCCTTAGATCAGATTCCGCTTGAGGGGTTCAGCGAAAAGCAAAAGCTTTGCATAGATGTTTTAAAGTCAAAAAAACGTTTTGTCGACTTACTTAAAATAGAAGAGAGTTTAGCGCAATGGAAATTTCCACTGACTTTTCTTGATTTTGAAACACTCAACCCAGCAATTCCTCGCTACGAAGGTACCGGCCCCTTTATGCAGGTGCCTTTTCAGTTCAGTGTACATGTTTTGAATTCTCTCGATTCAGAGTTGCAACATTTTGAATTTCTTTTTTCGCAATCAGGAGACCCGAGACCACAATTGATAAAGGAGCTTATTTCCGCTTGCGGTAAAGAGGGCTCAGTGGTGGCCTATTTCAGTAAATTTGAGGGCGCGCGCCTCCTTGAGCTAGAAGACTACGCGCCTGAGTTCAAAGTTGAATTGAGTCAGATCAGAGCGCGGCTGGTCGATCCGCTTCCGATTTTTAGGGACTGTGTTTATGATGCTGCATTTGCTGATAGCTACAGCATTAAGAGCGTTGGGCCAGCCCTTCTCGGAGAGACATTCAGTTATGAGAACATGAAGGTAGGCGATGGGTCTTCGGCTCAGCGCGCCTATGAAGAACTGATTTCTGACAAGAGCTCTATTATGCGTAAAGCAGAGTTGAAAGCAGCACTCTTGCAATACTGTGAAAAAGATACGGCTGTGATGGTAGAGCTTGTGAAGTGGCTCTATCGATTAAACCCAACCAAATAGAATTTCAAAATAATTTGCAAAATTGAGTCTATAGAATAATAATCAATGGTTAGCTAAAAGCCATTTCATAAGGAACTCTATGCACAAGAATCAAGGCCCGATTTATTACAGCGACTATCTCATGTTAGAGCAGTTTCTCGACTGTCAGAATCCGATGAGCAAGAAATTTGCTAGCCAAGAAAATCCGGAAGCCCACGAGGAAACTTTATTTATTATTGTCCATCAGGCTTACGAACTTTGGTTTAAACAGATCTTGCATGATCTTAATTCTGTGATCAGTATTTTCAGTAAAGATTTGGTGGCCGACACCGATCTGGGTACTGTGGTTCAAAGGCTTGATCGCATACGCAAGATTCAGATTCTGATCGGTGGGCAGCTTGAAGTTCTTGAAAGCATGACGCCAATGGATTTTCTGGAATTCAGAAATCTGTTGATTCCGGCCTCGGGCTTTCAGAGCACGCAGTTTCGTGAGATTGAAATCAAACTTGGCCTCGGAACGCAGAACCGCGAAGCCATAGATCGTCAGTTTTTTCTGGGTCGGCTGAACGAAAAAGATCGCACAAAACTAACAGCGCTTGAAAATACTCCTTCATTACAAAACCTTTTAGAAAAATGGTTAGAGCGAACTCCGTTTACGCAATCGGGAACATTTAATTTCTGGAGTGAGTATCAGAAGGCTATTATGAATGTGCTGGCTGAAGATGAGGCCACAATTAAATCAAATGTCGCGAACTTACCGGATCGTGAAAAGCAATCTCAGCTCGACAATTTAAGTTCAACAAAAGAAACTTTTGAAAGCCTGTTTAATGAAGAAGCGCATCAGAAAATAGTTGCAGCAGGTGGCAGGAAAATGTCACGAAAGGCAATTCTGAACGCCATATTTATTTTACTTTATCGTGATGAACCCATGTTGGCGTTACCGTTTCAGATGATGAATCTTTTAATGGATATCGACGAAAACTTTACGACCTGGCGTTATCGCCATGCGCTTATGGTGCAGCGGATGTTAGGTACCAAAATCGGTACGGGTGGCTCTTCGGGCCATCAGTATTTGAAACGCGCGGCCGAAAACAACAGAGTTTTTATTGATCTATTTAATTTATCGACTTATTTGATACCTAAGAGTCGGCTTCCAGAAATCCCGATTGAAATAAAAAGGCAGCTTAATTTTAATGTTTAAAAAAAACTTTCAACTGGTTTCAGATTTTAAACCTGCAGGCGATCAGCCGAAGGCCATTGAAACGATGGTTGAAAACTTCAGTAAGGGCCTGAAGCATCAGACCCTACTGGGAGTTACCGGAAGCGGGAAAACTTTTTCAATGGCGCATGTTATCGAGCAGTTGAATATGCCGGCCATTGTTCTGGCGCCGAATAAAACCTTGGCCGCTCAACTTTATTCGGAATTCAAAGAATTGTTCCCGCACAATGCAGTTGAGTATTTCGTTTCTTATTATGATTATTACCAACCTGAAGCTTATATTCCGTCGAGCGATACCTATATCGAAAAAGATTCGGCAATCAATGAACAGATAGATCGAATGCGCCATTCGGCCACGCGCTCGCTGTTTGATCGTCGGGATGTCATTATTGTTTCTTCTGTTTCTTGTATTTACGGTTTAGGTTCGCCGGAAGCCTATGAAGGCATGATGATTCAGATATCAAATGGCGATAAACTAAAAAGAGACGAGTTTCTAAAAGAACTGATCCGGATACGTTACAGCAGAAATAACGTCGATTTTTCTCGGGGGATGATCCGGGTGCGCGGTGACATCGTCGAAGTTTTTCCGCCTTATGAAGAAGACCGTGCTTTACGAATTGAATTTTTTGGCGATTTTGTCGACAAAATCAGTTGGATTGATCCTTTAACGGCGCAGGTTTATGAAGAACTCGATCAGGTCGGTATTTACCCTGGTTCGCACTATGCCACCGGCGAAGATAATATTAAAAAGGCGATAAAGACCGTACAGGTTGAACTGCTTGATAGACTTAAAGAGTTAAATCACAATATTAAGTTTTTAGAAGCTCAAAGACTTGAACAACGCACCTACTACGATATTGAAATGATGGAGCAAATCGGATTTTGTCAGGGCATTGAAAATTATTCGCGACACTTAACCGGACGCGGACCGGGCGAGCCACCACCGACATTGTTAGAATACTTTCCGAAGAATTTTCTAACTTTTATTGATGAATCGCATGTAACTGTTCCGCAGATCGGTGGAATGTACCGTGGGGATAGAGCACGTAAAATGAATTTAGTTGAACATGGCTTCAGGCTACCTTCGGCTTTAGACAATCGTCCACTTAACTTTCAGGAATTTGAAGGCTTGGTGGACCGAGTGGTTTACGTTTCGGCCACCCCATCGGCCTACGAACTTGAAAAATCAGAAGGATTGATTGTTGAACAGATCATCCGACCAACGGGGCTCATTGATCCGATGGTCGAAGTCAGGCCGGTTAAAACTCAGGTTGATGATC
>JAYVIY010000119.1:0-12588 GCA_043769795.1 Pseudobdellovibrio sp.
TTTACAGAAATTATGATTTTGCGACTGAGGTTTTGGTCGCGTCTGTCCGAAGTCCAATGCACCTTCAAAGTGCGGCGCTTATGGGGGCAGACATCGCGACAATCCCATATAAGGTTATGCAGTCGATGACCGGTCATCCATTAACATCAAAAGGCATTGAGATGTTTTTAAGTGATTGGAACAAGCAACCCGGAAATAAGGGAAAATAGACATTAAAAATCTGGCAATTATTTTTAGCCTAACAGTTTTTTTTGGTTGCCAGACACCGGGCATAATCATTGAAGAATCAAATTATTCGGTGAAGCAGCACCGAATTGCAGTTACCGCGGCTTTAGGACAGGTTAAGAGCGTAAGTGAAAATGGTAGGGTAATTCATTCTTTTTATCACGATCGAGCATTTAAGGGTTTTGAAGTTACTCCTAAAACCAAGGAAAGACTTTATACTCAGGTTATAATACTGGGCACGAGAAGGCCCTACAGAGTGTCTATTGAAGTTCACATTGAGCAAAGAGATCCAGACACGAAAAAATTTGAAGATGTCGGATTGGATGAAGGTCTGGGCCTGAAAAGAACTCAGGCAATTCAAGAGATGCTTAACCAAAGTCGCGACACCACCAGTATGTTTGACGACGAGGCCCCTTTCTAACTATCCTATATGGGTAGTCAGGAGCTTGGTTGACCACATATTTAATTGCTCTATCGCTGATGGTGACATCAGTACTATTTTTTACTTCGAAAACCGAGCAAGGGCGCGTGGTCACCATTCACCGCCCGATCATGATTACTCAAGAAAGAAAAACTCCGGCATACTACGTTTATCAGCAAGCAAAAAATTTACTGCCGCAAAAATCTGAACCTATAAATGTGCCCTCCACCTATTTAAGCAATCAAAGTCTGTCGCCTCCCGAAATCAGAATTCAAACAGCTGAAATGAAATTTTCTAAAAAAGAGATAATAGCTAATCAGCTAGTGAATACGGCTCGCGCGACGGCTTCCCTACCTGTTATTCAGCCGATTCAACAACCCAAGAGTCTGACCTACCAACAAGTCTTCGGCGCTAACTCGCTGAGTGAAGCAACACTTTTGCAAGCAAGCGAGGCGACCTCACTGGCTCCATCTAAAAAATGGGCCACAATAAAAGGCAAGTTTGAGCTTATTGAAGGTGTTGGAATTGTAAATCATCATATTGAAATAAAAAGAGTAGAAGAAGGCGTAATCAGAGAAGTCGGATATATTGATTTAAAGGCGGGCACTTACAGTATAGATATAGAGTCTCCACAAGGTTATTTGATTGCGCAGATAAAAGATCAAAATGGAGGATTGATCGGTGAAGATCGAGCCCGCTTGGTTAATCTCCATAGCAGGGGTTCATTTGTTGAAGGCCCCTTTATTCGCGTGGGCCGCCCTGAAACAATAGCGGCAAATCCAAAACCGTCCTCTACAGCCGGATTAAGATCGGGCGTAACTGTTTCGCTCTTTGATAATCAGAATGCACTGGATAAACCTAGTGACAATTTTGCCAACATCTCAAAATTTTCTTCAACAATCAGCCGGGTGTTTGATGCAAGCCGAATTTACAGAGATTTAGTTACCATTAGACACACCGGCGATAACACCGAGACTGAGATGTTCACAACGAAGTGGATAAGCGGAGTTTCGGAATATATCTCAGATGTTCAAAAAATCGAATTTAAAACGAAAAATGTTCAGGTTATTATTGGACGAGTTTTAGTTGACGGAAAATCAGCAGCCAATGTTCAGGTGCAATTAGAATCTGAACCCGGACTCTTTCCGGTGTATTTTGATCAGTTCATGATACCGGCCATGAACCAAACCGGAACCTCTGAAAATGGCTACTTTATGTTTATCGGAATTGAACCAAACAACTACCATGTTGTGGCGCGAAGACAGAACACTATCGTCGGAAGCCAGCTATTTATTGTGGAAGCCGAATCCTTGGCTTTTCAGAATATTTCAACATTTAGCACACCTCGCAATAAAGTGTTGCGAACCTTCGATGCATTCAGCACAACTGTAGTAGCTACTGATGTGATAACTGCTGAATCTGATGAGGCAATAGAAAACACAACCGGAACGACGGCATTCAGAAGCTATTCGGATTTCAGCGTAGCTGAATTTCTTGCCCGCCCAGCCGACAAGCTCTACCTACCTATTCGTTACGTTCAGAGTTCGAAACAAGAGTACGTTCATATTCCTATGATCCAAGAGTCTTGGTTAAATGCCATCAAGAAATATAAAAATATCGAAGAAAAACTGAGCAGTGGAACTATAATCGGATTTACTAAAGATCTAGTTTACGACGCCTACTTAGTTTCAGAGGATTACAACAAGAATGACATTGTTTTTTTCAATTCAATCGGCCAAATAACAAACGAACCAACTGGTGGCGGCGGATTTATACTTTTTAATGTTCCTTATGGTGCCCGTGAACTCATTATACAGGAAAAAGACAGTGAACGAATTTATTCGCAGGTATTTAACATTGTGAACCAACAAGTATCGGTAGCCCATTTTCTCGCGGACTAAAAATCGAGGCTGCTGAGAACGATCGTTTTAAAAAAGTCTCCCCGTTCTTCAAAATTCTTAAACTCATCTAAACTTGTTCCGCCGGGACTTAACAACACAGTATCGCCATTTCGAGCCCGTTTTTGGCAAAAATTGACTGCCGATCCGAGCTTCTCAAATCTCTCGCCATTCAGTCGCGACTTTTCTTGAGCCAGAGCACCACATGAGCCAAAAAATACCGGAATTATATTTTCATTTAATGAAAAAACTGAGAGCTCTTCCCACGGAAGATTTTTATCTTTTCCACCCAGAATCAAGTAGAGCCGACTATCGGGCGAAAGTGTCTCAATACAGGCTTTTGCGGCCACTAGAACTGAATCCATTGCCGTTGCCTTGCTGTCGTTTACGAAAGTGACCCCGTTCAATTCAGCGACAAATTCAAGGCGATGCGGTAGTCCACGATATCGTGTCATTTCTAAAAAACTACTTTCCGGCCAACTACAGATTTTTGCCATTTCTACAGCCAATGAAAAATTGTCTTTATTGTGTGGTCCAATTAAAAAAAGTCCGGGTAACAAATCTTGTCGGGAGAAAAGCTCTGAGTTAACCATTTTAAAAGGCGACTTTGAAAAAGATGAATATTGAATGCAATCTTTTGACGTCTTATTAATTAAACAAATTTCTTTTGTCTGGGATGTAATCTGTAGCTTCCTAAAATAGTAATCTTCTAACGTATTGTAACGTTCAAGATGATTGGGAGATAGGAACGTGATGATCGAGTAATCTAAATTAAGTTGAGAGCAGTTTTCTAATTGAAAACTTGAAAGCTCAAGAATGACCCAAGTGGCCTTGGGTCGGCCCTTTAATAACTGGAAGGCATAGTTACAAAATGGAGTTCCGATGTTGCCACCGACGAAAGCTGTTTTATCGAAGCTTGCGACCCCGGCGCCCAATAGCGAAACCACGGTGCTTTTGCCTACTGAGCCAGTAACGCCGATAATCTTTTCTGTAGTTAAGAGGCTGGCCGCAATATTCATTTCAGAAGTAACAACAACTCCATTTGCGATTAAGTTTTGAATCCATCCGTTACTCAGAGGAACTCCGGGAGAAACAACAAGCGTCTTTGGTGAAAATACCAAAAGTTTTTCGATCGTATTAAATGTAGCGGTAGTGTCTTTTTCGTCATAAGTCGCCAGCTGGTCCGGCCTAAAGCCGAACTCATTCAATAAGGTAAAAGCGGAAAACCCGCTTTTACCTAGACCAATAATGGCAATCGGTGTGGCTAAACTTTTAATGTAAGCAGTATTCATAATATTGATTTTAACCAGAACTGTGAAACAATGTCATTGTGAGTTTAATTTACACGGCAATTATTAGTGATTTACATCTGACTGACCCAGAGCCGCCACGGCATAAGACCAAGTCACGACATCCACTTTGGAAAAAATTTAAGACAAAAGACTTTTATATCGATGAATCACTGGTTCAATTTCTCATTCACATTCAAAAAGAAGCGAAAGCTCATTGTGACACTAACGGTGAGAAAGGCCATGTTGAACTGATTTTAAACGGCGACATTTTTGATTTCGACAGTGTCATGAGTTTGCCGGATAAAGCAATTTACAAGATCAATTGGCTGGAAACAAGGCGCGGACTTTTTCCGCGACAGGAAAAAGCACTGTTTAAAATACAGACCATATTGGAAGAACATTTACCTTTTGTTCGGGCGATGAAAGAGTTTTTAGATAATGGAAATAAAATTGTGATTATTCCCGGCAATCACGATGTGGAACTTCACTTTCCCGAAGTGCAGCAATGTATTCGTGATAGTTTGCAAATCAACGGCGAAGTTCAGAAAAATTTGATTTTTACCAGTTGGTTCTATATCAGCAACAAAGATACGCTTATCGAACACGGGCACCAACAAGACCCCTACTGTATCTGCGAAAACCCACTCAACCCATTTTTGTTAGACTACAATGAGCTGTCCGTCAGATTACCATTCGGAAATGTGGCTTGTCGGTACATGATGAACGGGCTGGGACTTTTCAACCCGCATGTTGAAAAAAATTATATTATGTCGATTTCAGAATACATCAAATTCTTTTTCAAATACCTAATTACAACCCAGCCATTGATAATGTGGACTTGGTTGTGGGGCTCTGTGGCTACAATGGGCCATGTCGTGGCGGACAGATTTGCCACGCCATTCAAAGGGAACATCAGTCAGGAATCACTGGTGAATAATGCGGCCGAAAGCTCGCAGGCGACTCCCGCAATGGTCCGTCAGCTTCAGGAATTATTCGTCATTCCGGCGGTCAACAATCCAATTTTAATAGCGAAGGAACTCTGGTTAGATAGATTATTTTTAATTCTGTTCGGTTTTATCTTTATTTATTTCATTGTGTCTACGCTGAATAATTATGTCGGTATTTCTTTATTCTGGATTTTTCTTCCGCTTGCTTTGTTTATCCCCTTTTTTCTTTTCTATGCGCGCTCTGTTACTTCTCTAGTGTCGGAGTACAAAGAACCGAGTGAAGTTTTGCTTTCGCGACAGGCTGAAATTACTGAAGTAGAAAGAATTGTGTATGGTCATACGCATGTTCCACGACATGAGTATTACGGATTTGTTGAACATCTCAACTCGGGAACCTGGTCGCCGGCGTTCACAAATGTAGAATGCACCGAGGCTTTTGAGAGAAATACGTACGTCTGGATAAAGCCCGATAGTCAGAACAATAATGTACGCCAAGCTGAATTGTTGCAATTTACCACGCAAAAATACTAATTCGTTGAGAAAATTTACCGGTAGAAAAGCCCGTCCTTTTTTGCCGGAGAGTATCTGTTCGAATCTACTCTGGTTTCTAGAGTGGACTTTTTCTTGCAATAAGCATTACCAAAGAAATATTTTTTCAGGGGACAAAAATGTTTAAACTATTTTTTGTATTGAGTGTATCTTCGCTATTTTTTTCTTGTACGCCAAATACTATTTCATACTCAAATCTTGATAATAAACAGCAAGGTTTGCGTAGCCCCGAGCCGGTCAACGGAAGTTGCGGCACCAGTATTAATAAGTGCAATAGCGGTACCTTTTCTGACTCCAAAGACCCGTCCGCTACGCACCACCAGTGGTTGTGTTCTGGAGCGAATGGCGGACGCAATGATTCCTGCGACTTAGTAGATACGCCTCCTCCCGTTGTGGTTCCACCGATAAGCGCCGCCTGCGGAGAGCAAAATAATCTTTGCACAGCGGGTGTAAGTTTAGACATACAAGATTCGGCCACACAATTTTTATGGAAGTGTATTGGTTTGAATAGCGGTGCAGACGCAAATTGCTCGCTCAACTTTCCTCCGCCGCCTCCGGAACCAATCGATGGCAATTGTGTTCAAGTATTTTACGATACAACGACGGATACTTTTGCGCTTGGGCGAAACTATTCATTGATGATCCTGAATTTGCTTGGTCATTTTCCTGAATTTCAGCAAGTTATTGGGCCGATTGAATTGTACCGAAAGGGCGACATCGATCGTTGCCGCGCCACTTTTTATCTCGGCGCAGAATACGATCATCCCCTTCCTCCGGATTTTCTCGCTGACTTTAAAGCGGCCACGAAGCAGGTGATTTGGATGGGTTACAACTTCTGGCAGCTCGGTGTCGAATTCGAAAAAGACTTCGGATATAGTGCTACAGACTATGAAATGACAACATTGGATTATACGAATCGAACTCCGGCGCCTGAAAGCAAGCCCGGTTTTTTCAGAGACATTCTTTACAAGGGAGAAGTCTTCCCCAAGTATAACGTTTGGGATCCAGCGAAGCCAACAGTAATGGAGGCACCTTTTGAAATGGCGAAACTTAAAACAAAAATTTCAGATGTTGCGCAAGTACTCGGGCAAGCAAAACATTCTGTATCCGGCGAAGTCATTCCTTGGGCACTTAAATCGAAGAACAAATTTTATTTAACAGAAATTCCTATTTCGTTTGCCCACGAAGCCGATCGGTATTTTGTTTTTGCGGACTTATTATTTGATTTTCTTGATACCCCGCCCAAGCACGATGCAAAAAATGCGTTTATCAGAATTGAAGACATCGGTGCTTTTTCGGAATTCAGTCTTCTTGAAGAAGCAATGGCAATTATGCGAAAATACACCATAACTCCTCATATTAACATTTATCCGATTTATGGCGACCCACTATTCACGGTTACGGGTCATGAAGGTAAACCCTTTGTTCGAATGGATGAGGTACCGACTTTTACGGACCTCGTTACTAAGTATAAGAATGAAGGAGCGGTGTTTATTTGGCATGGAGTCACTCACCAATACAACAATCTAAAAAATCCTTGGACAGCCACAAGCGGAGATGATTATGAATTTTGGAATTATCCCGCCGACACGCCAATAGCCGAAGACAGCGTTACTTATGTCTTAGACAAAATGGATGACGGATTTTCACTACTTAAAAAATATAATATCGCGCCAAAAGTTTGGGTAACTCCGCATTATCACGCATCGGCTCTCGATACCGTCCTCTTTGGTCAAATTTTTCCATGGGTGGCTGGTCGAGTTGTCTATTCAGATAACAAGATCACCGGTCTTAAATCGTCCGATGCGAGCAAGTCGGTTTTTTACGACCTAACCGATAGTTCTACTACTCAGAACAGGCGAGACTTTGTTTCGACTTTAGCTGTAACGACTAATAACGCAATTAAGCAGTTCGGTCAGATGTTTCCCTACGAATTGTATGGCGATATCTACGGACAGCACGTGATACCCGAGAACTTAGGCAACGTAGAGCCTTACTTGAGTGATCAGGTTCAATTCATCCGAACGGTTGACACTATGCTTGGAGATGCAAAACGTAATTTGGTTCTTCGCGATGTATGGGCGTCGGGTTTTTATCATCCGTTCCTATTAGATCCGACAATTAATTCTGCCAACTCAGATATTACTAAGCCTAAAGATCTCGAAAGACTTGTCAGCGGAATTCAGGCGCTTGGATATAAGTTCATCAATTTAGATCAATATGCGGAAGCGCATAAAGCGGTGGTAGGAAAACCGAGAATCGAATTGCTCGAAATTAGAAAGTGAATAGACTAGACTACAAAGGGCCAAGCGCGTTGCGTCAAAAACTAGGACTTATTTGTCATCTGCCATCTCGTATGTAACGCTTTTAAAGTCATCTTAAGGATTGGAGACACTATGGCTGATGTTTTGGTTGTAACTAGCAAAGTTAAAAAGTTCATAAAAGAAAAAGGCGAAATGAATACGTCTGCAGAAACTATCGACATGCTTTCAAAAGCAGTTGAAGCTCTTTGCGCAAAGGGCATTGAGGCTGCGAAAGCCGATGGTCGTAAGACTGTTATGGCTCGCGATATTATTATTGACCACATTTAGTCTTTACTAAAAGAGTTAAATCATTTTTAAAAGCTCATCCCAAGAAATAATTTTTACTTCTAGGGATTGAGCTTTGTCAACTTTCGAGCCGGGATCATCGCCGGCTACCAAATAACTGAGTTTCGAAGAGACTCCCGATAATAGTTTACCACCATTTTTTTCGATCAATTCCTGCGCTTCAGCCCTTTTTATCGGAAGAGTGCCGGTAATCAAAAAACTTTTCCCCGAAAGCGGTCCATCCAGACTACGCTTCACCTTTTCAAACTCCAAAAACCCAGCAAGAATCTTAACTTCGTTAACAAAAGGAAGATTTTCAAGCGAATTCTGAATAGATTTAGAAACTTTCGGGCCAATTTCCGGAATAGTTTCAAGCTCGTCTTTTTTTGCTTCTAAAAAATTTTCAATAGTAACAAAATGATCGGCAAGGAGTTTTGCAGTTTGTTCACCAACAAATCGAATGCCCAATGAAAAGATAAATCTCGGTAAAGTGGTTTTTCGACTAACCTCTATACTCTTCAAAATATTTTCGACTGACTTTTCACCTTGTCGATCGAGAGCGAGCAGCTGATCTTTTGTTAACCCGAAGAGATCTGAAAAAGAGGCGATCAAACTGTTATTGACCAGAGTTTCAATTATTTTATCTCCGACTTTTTCCATATTCATGGCGCGCCTTGAAACAAAATGTTTGATGGCTTCTTTTAGCACAAATGAGCATTTCGGATTTATACAACGAAGTACGGCTTCGTCCTCTTCGCGCACGACTTTGCTGCCACAGCCCGGGCAAACATTGCTTATCTTGTAAGGTTGAGAATTTTTTGCCCTCTTTGAAAGGTTAACGCTTACAATTTCAGGAATGACATCTCCGGCCCTTTGAATAAAAACGCTATCGCCGATTCTCACATCTTTTCGGTCAATTTCATCCTGATTATGTAGAGTGGCATTGGTAATTGTTACTCCGCCAACTTTCACAGGAGCCATGATAGCCACCGGAGTTAGCGCGCCGGTTCGCCCGACTTGAATCACGATATCTAAAAGTTCAGTTTCTGCTTGCTCCGGTTTGAATTTAGTCGCCGTAGCCCAACGCGGGCTTCTGGCAACCAATCCGAGATCTTCCTGAAGTTTAAGCGAGTTAACTTTAATGACGATACCATCAATATCGTATTCTAGTTTTGGCCGCCGGGTTTCGATATTCTCGTAATATTTTATTAAGGCGCTGGGTTCAGTGTCGCAAACGGTAAGAGATTTTTCCAGAGTCGGTATGCCAAACTTTTTTAGAACGTCAGATATATTTTCCTGGGAAGAAAAAGTAATTCCGTCGCACTCGCCAAGCGCATAGGCAATAAACTTAAGAGGCCTTGACGCCGCAACTTTCGGATCTAATTGTCTGACCGTGCCTGCCGCTGCATTTCTCGGATTGGCAAAGGTATCCTCGCCGGCTTCTTCGTAGGCGCGGTTCATCTCGATAAAATCTTTTTTAAAAAGTAATACTTCACCGCGCACTTCCAGCAATTTCGGCGGCGTCTTCGTATTTAGACGAAGCGGAATTGTCTTAATGGTTTTGATATTGTGAGTGACGTCTTCCCCAACTGAACCATCGCCTCGAGTTATTGCTCGAACCAACAAACCCTCCTCATAAACCAGCTCCATCGAAAGGCCATCGAGCTTGAGTTCGGCATAGTACTCAACAGGGTCTTCAGAGCGAAGAAATTTTTTCACTCTTAAGTCGAATTCAAGAATTTCTTCAGCCGAATAACTATTCGAAAGCGAAAGCATGAGTTTTCTGTGTGCTATTTTTTTAAACGCCGATATGGCTTCTCCCCCAACCCTTTGCGAAGGTGAATCTAAAATATCTAAGCCAGGGTTCTCTTTTTCAAGCAGGAGGAGCTCAGTAAACAATTGGTCATAGTCGTAATCGCTGATTTCAGGTCGGTCCTTCATGAAATAAAGTTCATCATGATATCGAATCAACTTTTTCAGTTCGTTATGACGTTTTTGCGACGGAGATTGCGGCATATTTATTTGTAACACAAAGACCCGCAAAACGGCTAGCCCGATTGCAAATTTAGGGAGTTATCCCTTGAAGTAGGCGGTTAATTTGATATTGTTCTATGCAATCCGGAGAGTAAATGATTGACGATAAAACCATAGAACAAATAGCAAAACTAGCGCGGCTGAGTATTACCCCCGAGGAAGCTCTTGAGTTCGGAACACAACTCAACAAAGTTTTGGAACATTTTCAGCAAATATCAAAATTGAATACCGAAGGTGTAGAGCCCCTCGTTACTCCGGTTGACATTGATTTTTATGTGCGACCCGACGAGAGCTTTCGCGAAACGAAGACAGAAGAAATATTATCGAACGCGCCGGATAGAGCTGGAAATTTATTCAAAGTGCCACCGGTAGTATAAGAGGATTTATGGATTTAAAAACCGCAGGTCTAAAAGAAGTCAGTGATGCCGTAAAAGCTAAGAAGATTTCTGCCACTGAAGTGACTAAGTACTTTCTTAATCGAATTGATAAATACAATCCGGAGCTCAATGCATATATCAGTATTAATACAGGAGCTTTGGAAGAGGCTGCAAAAATAGATGCTAAAATTAGTAAAAATGAGACCGTAGGGCCTCTTGCCGGGGTGACATTTGGCATCAAAGACTTGCTTTGTACAAAAAATTTGAAAACCACAGCGGCGTCAAAAATACTCAAAAATTTTATACCGCCCTATGATTCGACCGTAGTTGCCAGATTAAAAAATGCCGGCGCTGTTGTGTTGGGTAAATTAAATCTGGATGAATTCGCGATGGGATCGAGCACCGAAACGTCTTACTTCGGAAAGTGCCGTAATCCGTGGAATACGGATTACGTTCCTGGTGGATCTAGTGGCGGCTCAGCGGCCTCACAGGCAGCAAGACTTTCAATGGGGACTATCGGCACCGACACCGGTGGCTCAATTCGGCAGCCTTCCAGTTTTTGTGGAATAGTCGGTGTAAAACCTACGTATGGTCGAATCAGCCGATACGGAATTATTGCTTATGCGTCTTCGTTAGATCAGGCGGGCCCTATGGTTTCCTCTGTCGAAGATGCCGCCCTCACTTTAGAGGTCATATGCGGCCACGATCCAAAAGATTCCACTACTTCGGCGAAAAAAGTTCCGGAATTTTCAAAAAATCTTTCGGGAAACATTAAAGGAATGAAAATTGGTCTGGTTAAAGAATATCAAAAAGGCGAGCTTCACTCCGATATATCAAAAACCTACTCGGCCGCAATAGCAGAATTAAAAAAATCCGGCGCCGAATTTGTTGAAGTTTCAATTCCCCTCACTGAGTTTGCTGTGCCTATGTATTATTTAATCGCGGCGAGCGAGGCCTCATCTAATTTGGCCCGTTACGATGGTGTTAAATACGGATATCGTTCTGATTTTAAGGATCTCTCAGCAATGTCTCTTGACGACTTCTATTCGCAATCTCGAGGCGAAGGCTTCGGAAAGGAAGTTAAGAGAAGAATTATGTTAGGAACTTATTGTTTGTCTTCTGGATATTATGAGGCTTACTACAACAAAGCCTGCCAAGTGCGACGACTATTGCGGGAACAGTATCTGGAAATTTTCAAATCCTGCGATGCACTTTTAAGTCCAGTTACGACTTCTCCTGCTTTTAAAATCGGAGAAAGATCGTCCGATCCGCTTAAAATGTACATGAATGATGTGTTTACAACGGCAACGAACTTGGCCGGATTGCCCGGCATGAGTGTTCCATTCGGAATTTCAGAAGAGGGCTTACCGATCGGCATCCAGCTGACCGGCTCCCATTTCGAAGAGCAAAAAATTCTGAATATTGCTTTCGCATTGCAGACAATGTCGCCGATCAAAGAGAGAGTTCCAAATGTCTACTGAAAATCATGTGAACAAAGTTTTTTATCGCGGTTATGAAGCTGTTATCGGCATCGAAGTGCATGTTCAGCTCAAAACCAATTCAAAAATATTTTGTTCGGACCCAACCGTATTCGATGCCGCAGATAATGAGAATACTTCTCCAGTAAGCGTCGGTATGCCCGGCACCCTGCCTGTGCTCAACCAAAAAGCTATCGAATATTCGATTAAAACGGGATTAGCCTTGGGCTGCACAATCAGAGATCGTTCAGTTTTTTCGCGAAAAAATTATTTCTATCCGGATTTACCAAAAGGCTATCAAATTTCACAATATGATAAGCCAATTTGTGAAAATGGCGAAATTACGATCACAGTGAATAAAGTTCCGAAAAAAATCAGTATCACTCGAGCCCATATGGAAGAAGACGCCGGCAAGTCGACGCACTTCGGAGACTACACCCTTTTAAATTATAACCGTGCGGGCATTCCTTTACTTGAAATTGTTTCAGGACCCGACATGAACACCCCCCAGGAGGCGGCAGAATATGGACGAACCATTCGCCAGATCGTAAGATACCTCGAAGTGTGCGACGGAAATCTCGAAGAAGGTTCGCTTCGCTGTGACTGTAATGTTTCAATACGAAAAGCCGGAGAAAAAAAACTAGGAACTAAAGTTGAGCTTAAAAATATTAATTCGTTCAGGTTTGTTGAAAAAGCAATCGAATACGAAATAGATCGTCAGATCGATGAAGTTGATTCAGGCAAATTAATCGTTCAGGAAACCAGACTCTATGACGCCG
>JAYVIY010000120.1:0-4929 GCA_043769795.1 Pseudobdellovibrio sp.
AATACCCACTGATTCTTTTGCATAATAACAATTTGATTTTTCTTCACCGACAATTTCATTATTTTTGTAGAAAATGATGATAAGAGCTGCAGCTTCGGTTAAATGAGGTTTCGACCAATTGGTTTTAAAAGGTTTTAAATCATTTAAAAATATCTGACTTGCCTTTTTAGTGTAAAATTGAATTTCTTCATTTTCAGCCAAAATTCTAATTTCCTGCTTGAGCTCCGGCTTTGTAACTATGGAAAAAAACCATGGTTGTTTATTTGCTCCACTCGGGGCTGATCCTGCTGCTAAGATGCAAGTTTTAAGCACTTCTATATCAACCGCTTCATCAGAAAAATGACGACAACTTTTTCGGGTTTTCATTAACCCGTAAAACGATTCTGCTTTCATTCTTAAGTCTTGATTTTCTTGCAACATAAATCATGCCCCTTAGTTTCTAATGATTACTTTCTTGGTTCTTCGCCGCTGATTTGTTTCCAGAAACCGTCAGCACGTAATTCGTGTCCGCTTATATCGGCATCAAAATTACGTTTGGCTCTTTGGCTTACAAAAAAGTGAAGGCGGTTGCCATTTATGGTGTAGGTGAGCGGATCAATATCTACTTTACTTCCGCTCGCCATAGCATAAGCGCAGTAACCACCATAAGTGGGTTCGTATTTATTAGCTTCTTTTACAAATAAATCTAAATTTTTGGCATTGGCAAAAAAGTATATTACACCCATGTAGTTCAATTTATACTGATTAACCCCGATCAACGCTTTGTTGCCGCCTTCAGAAAAATAAGAAACCGGATCATAACCTTTTAAACCCACCTGGTTTTGTAAATTGTATTCTTTTACATTACGGAATTCCTGCGCACTTAGGGTTTGAGTTATAAAAATTGCTGCCGCGGCAATCAAAATAGTATTGAGTATTGTTTTCATTTTTTTCTCCTTTAAAGTTATTGTGAAATGTTTTCGAATGTTAGTTCAGTGCCGACAGTGGTGTTTTCCGGAATGTTCACTTTGAGCACGACCACACCTGATGGATTCGGGTTTGTGTCGGGATAGGGTTCAACGGTAATAACAACATTATGGCCGCCATCTACCAGATTAGGCCCAAGAGTTACAAAATCGGAACCCGGTACCGGTGGAAAATTGAGTGCAAGTGGACCTGCATATTTTCCGGCGGCATCAGAATCGATTGCGCCTTTTGCACGAAAAATACCGGTTGATACTTTCTTTCCGGTGCAATCATCTACAATCCAACCTTCATAGACCTGGCTCGACGTGAGCTCCGGCAATTCAAGCGAAAAGGCTTTTGTATTTGGACTTAAAAACCAAACACCTTGATTTGTCGGACCATTCAGCGCTGTGGGGGCAGCCACTAAAACTGTACCTCTTGCTGATTTCAAGTCGGTTTCGCCGGCTAAGGCCGCCTGCGACAATAAAGTCACTAAGGCAAGGCTCAATTTCCAATTTATATTTACATTCTTCATATTTTCTCCTGTTTTTGCGATTATTCGCTGAAACCAGTCATACGGCGGTAGAAGCCCGAAGTAACGAAAAGTGATTCTAAACCTGAAGATTAGAAAATCTAATCTTCAGGAAATTCAGAATAGTGCTTTAAAGAACGCTAGGATTTTGGTATACAAAGGCCTATGGCAAGAGATTTAAACGTAGATCAAATTAAAAAACTATGGATTTTAGATTTAATCATTCAAACGGGAAGCTTTAAAAACGCGGCCCTGCAAGCAAAGGTCACCCCAAGTGCTATTTCGCAAACCTTAACTGCCTTGGAGCAAAGCTTTGGAAAGTCACTTTTAATTCGCGATCGTACTAAAATCACACCGACACAAGATGCAATTAATATACTAGACATTGTTAGGCCGGCATTTGAGGCTTTTGAACAGCTCAAAGATTTAAACAACCTACCCGTTCCTGCAGTGACTTGGCTCAATTTTGGAACTTACGAGAGCATCGCCATTGATATTTTACCGGGCTTAATTCATACCTTACGTGAAAAATTACCCAAAGCGCGACTGGGTCTTCGGGTGGCCCGAACAAGTCAGCTTTTAACAATGGTTCGCAAAGGAGAGCTCTGCTCGGCCCTAATAACTGAAGTAGACGAACTTGATAAATTCTATAAAAAAGAGGTTTATAGCGACCGACTTGGTCTTTATGTCGGGAAAGTTCATCCTATCGCCCAACTCGGATGGGCAGCTATTGAAAGATTTGGCTTGGGTTCACTCGCCGCCGGTAAAGAAGGTTTCCCGCGATATTTTGCGAAGTACATGAAACAGCTTGAGGTGGCAAAACCGTTGATTGTGTGTGAGAGTTTTGAAACTTTAAGAGCTGCGGCTGCAGCCGGTACCATCGTCTCTGTTTTGCCCAACCGAGTCGCCACAAGAAACGATGATTTGGTCGAAATTTTACCACAGCGAAAAATGAAAGAAACCGGCGAACACAAGTTGATTGTCGTGAGCCAACTGAGCTGCGACCGAGAAGAAACCGATTTTATTGCTGAAGAAACGCAGAAGCTTTTAAAAAACAGGCAAAGATAAGCACTCAAAGTTCGAAAACCCCTCGAGACCAAATCAAAATTATTTCAAAGATTAAATTGGCTTTGTATCTTCCACCTCAGTTATAAATTCGACTACTTGAGAATATCAATATTAAACAATTAGTTTGCTGAGCTCCACATAAAATGGAATGCCAACCAAAATATTCATTGGAAATGTCAAAGCAAGCGGCAGAGCCATATATAGACTTGCATTGGCATCAGAAATTCCTGCTCGGATAGCGGCAGGGGCTGCGATGTAAGAGGCGCTGCCGACCAGCACTGCAAGCAGAATTTGATTTCCCTGCTCAATTCCCAAATAATGAGCGGCGATTAGAGCAATCGACCCATGTGCAAGTGGTAGAACAATTGCGATTACAAGCGCCTTCCATTTATGCAGCCATGCATCCCTTAATTGTTTTTGAGCATGAATACCTAAATCCAATAGGAAAAAAGCAAGCAAGCCTTTAAAAGAATCACTAACAACAGGTTTAATCGAAATCCAAGATGACTGATTCATCAATATTCCAATTGTAAACCCACCTAAAAGCAGAACAACGGATTTTGCAGAAAATATTGAAGCCCCCACATAGGCCACTTCGTCTTTAGAATTACTTTTTTTATATTTTCGATGTAAAAATAAACCCATAACGATCGCCGGAACTTCCATAAGCGCCATTATTGCTACCATAAAGCCACTTGAAGGAATTTGTTCATTTTGCAGAAACCCATGGGCTGCAATAAAAGTCACAGCGCTTACCGAACCAAAACAACAAGCTAAGGCTGCCGAATTTGCAGTTCCAAGACTTTTTCGATAAAAATAGAAAAGATAAACAGGTATGATTAAGCATGATGCGATTCCTATACCCAGAATAGGCAAAAGTCCTGATAAATCCGATGCGATGCGAACCTCGTGGCCGCCCTTGAGACCCAAACTTAAGAGTAAGAAAACAGACAAAAATTTGGACACCTGATCTGGAATTTGCAAGTCAGATTTAATCCAACTTGCAAATCCTCCCAAAAAGAAGAACAAGACTATAAGGTCAATATTGGCTAAATGATTCAACGACACTGAACTAGCCCTGCTTCTATTTTATAATTTTGGAGTTTGATCAATCCAGCACGATGTTCGCTTACTTCAACTTCACTTGAACCTGCGATATTCTTCTCATCTCTTTGCTTCATTAAATCAGACACTGTTCTCTTCATAAATTCCTTCCTCTTGCTTAATAGCTGGCTGCAAAACGTTTCTTGCCATTTTTCTATTTTTAACTCTATGCCTATCACCGTAGCGATTGAGTCGCTCCAACAAGTGATCAGATAAATCAGCTAGAGCCAAATATAGACTCATTGCAGATTTTTCCAATATTACACCACTGTATTTTTTGCCGGTGATCACAAGCTTGACCTTAAAGAGATCTGGTCCTGGCTTGAATTGCGAGTTATCCATACTAAGTGTGAAAGAAACCCGGTGGTTTTCAAGATCAGGAAAACGAGCCAGTGCATTTTGAAAACGATCCTCTACTGCTTCCCTCGCCAGCTCAGAATCATAAAGATTTTTAAATTTAATGCGCATCATACAGCACTCCTTTCATGTCTATTTTCAGATACCAAATAACTTGAACTGTGTCTTTGGAGTTCAGCGTCAGGAATCTCTAGAATTGCTAAGACAGGACGTCCCTTTGGAATTTCATCTCGCGATGCAACTACAACCTCTCCACCTTGAGCCAAAACCTCCTGAGCAAGATCATCAAGTATATCGTCGTCCTCATGATCTAGATGAGCAGAATGAATAGAAAGTGCGCCAGATTTTTTATCAATTTTTCCAAAAATATTGATCCCGTCTGCGATTATTAATTTCTTTACTTTGCCTTTTACTGCGGCCTTGGCAATTTGAAAAATATCCTTATTTGCTAAATTTAAATCATCTGCCTGATAAAACTCCATAAGGGTCTGATCTAGCGCTGCTTTTACATCCTTCCTTAAAAGGGCTCTGATCTCTGAACAAATTTCGGTCGCTTTCTTGGGGGTAAAAGATGGCCAAGCTGGTCTCGGTTTTGTGTTTTGATAACGACACGTTTTCAGAAAAGCGCTTGTCAATTTTTTTTCGCCGGCCACAAACAAAGGCGGCCTTGAATTTTTGGTCAAATTGAAGAGCCATTCATTTATCCAATCAAATGTTTCGTTATATTTAAGACTTTTCATTCGACTTTTCTTAATATCTTCATATGTACCGGAATCTTCAGAATTTTGTAGTCTCGCTGGAAAAATAATCGTATCTACCAATTTAAAACTGCTTTTGCTTCCTTGATATAAATTAGCTGATTCTTCAGAAATTCCTAAAAATAGAAATTCTCGATCTACCTGCATCCATCTTAGGAGGGGCTT
>JAYVIY010000121.1:0-1779 GCA_043769795.1 Pseudobdellovibrio sp.
CGTAAAAATCCCCAGTTCCAAACCAAAAAAACAAAGCGAAGCAGGGTATAAACGATTAAATGAAGAGAAAAATACAAGAAAAACCACATATTGACCTACAAGAGTTGCCCAAAAACTGAATTTTTGCTACTACAATATGATATGAAAATTGACCAGATGAAACAACGTTTAATAGCCGCTTACCCCGATGCAAATGCTGATTCCGAAATTCAGGTTCATGACCTGACCGGAACATCCGACCACTGGGAAGTTGAAGTAAAAAGTTCGGCCTTTCAAGGCCTAAGCCGGATTGAACAGCACCAGCATGTTATGAAAGTTTTTGCGCCCGAGCTGAAAACCGGCGAAGTTCATGCCCTTTCGATCAAAACCTTAATGAAGTAACTATTTAATATTTAAAAAGGAGTTTTTTATGACTGAAGTGAACACAAGAATTGAAACTTTGCTTAGCGAAAATAAAATTGTCTTGTTTATGAAAGGAACCCAACAGTTTCCAATGTGTGGCTTCTCGGCACGGGCAACGGCAATTTTGCAGGACATGGGAGTCGCCTTTAAAGACGTCAATGTGCTAGAAGACGAAGAAATTCGTAACGGCATTAAAGAATTCGGAAATTGGCCAACTATTCCTCAGCTTTACATCAATAAAAAATTAGTCGGTGGCAGCGATATCATCATGGAAATGTACCAGGCCGGCGAACTTCAGGCATTGTTAAAAAACTAAGATGTTCTGTAATTTGGCGATGTGGGATCGCGCGCTCCGCTTTATTCTGTCTGTGCTGATTTTAAGTTATGCCTTAGCTGGCGGACCGATCTGGTTTTGGCCCATTGGCATCTACTCACTCGGCACGGCGGCATGGGGCCTGTGCCCCCTTTACGCATTCTTTAAAATTCGAACATTGAGGTAATAGTTGCAACAGCTCTCTTCGCTGAAATTATTGCCTCACCAGATTAAGTCTGATCACGACTCTCTCAAATACTATGCTAAAGATTGGACAACCTATTTCGATATCAAAGCATCTGCGATTTTGTTTCCCGAAAAAACAAGCGACGTGGTTCATATTGTAAATTGGGCCCGTACGCACAAATTGGGATTAGTGCCTTCGGGAGGAAGAACCGGCTTAAGTGGCGCCGCCTGTGCCATTAACGGTGAAGTGATTGTTTCTTTTGAAAAAATGAACCAGATACTTAGCTTTAATGAAACTGAAAGCTCTGTTGAGATAGAGTCGGGTGTAATCACCGAAAAACTACAGCAGTTCGCCAAAACCAAAAATCTTTTTTACCCAGTCGACTTTGCTTCAAGAGGTTCTTCGCAGATGGGCGGCAATATCGCCACTAATGCGGGCGGAATCAAAGTTCTCCGTTACGGCCTTACCCGTGATTGGGTTATCTCTCTGGAAGTTGTTACCGGTGCCGGCGAAGTTCTTAACTTAAATAATGGTTTAGTTAAAAACGCCACAGGCCTCGATCTCAGGCACTTGTTCATCGGAAGCGAAGGTATTCTCGGCTTCGTGACCAAAGCCACTATTAAATTGGCTCAGCAACCCCCTGAACTTAAAGTATTAATTTTAGCCGTTTCTCAATTTTCAAATGTAATGAAGGTCTTTTCCGAATTTAAAAATACTATTCAACTGCAGGCTTTTGAGATGCTTTCTGAAAAAGCACTGTTGCATGTTTTGAATTCGACAGGCTTGCCCCGGCCGCTCAGCGGCATTTCTGAATATTATGTTGTTTGCGAAGTTGAATGCACTGATACGGGCGTCGAAGAAAAAATAATGGAACTTT
>JAYVIY010000122.1:0-12524 GCA_043769795.1 Pseudobdellovibrio sp.
ACTAAAGTTGATCTTTTCATGAACCTGAATCACCCGGAAAGTTCAAAATTCATATACGTGGCAACTGCAGGATTGTTCTTAACGATTACTTTTATCTATATGGTTGTGAACCGCGCATTTGCAGGTTTTACTCCCGGTGAATGGGCCTTCGATCAATTCTGTGGCGACAGCGCACAGATGAACACTTTAACTTATGTTCCCCGTCTGGCTATAAGAACTCTCTTGGTCATGGCGACCGGTTTCGTAACACTTCCGGTACTATCTTATCTTTTTAATAAAGATGTGGCCGGTCAGTTGACCGGTGTCGTTCTATTCAGAAAACCTAATGCCTAATCCTCCGCGGGTACTTAATTCAGCATTGCTTGAAAAAGTTTTGTCAGATTATCGGCATGCCGGAAAAAAAATTGTTTTTACAAACGGATGTTTCGATTTACTGCATATCGGCCATGTCACTTATCTCGAAGAGGCCAAAAAACTCGGAGATATACTGATTGTCGGAATTAATACCGACAACTCTGTCAGAATACTGAAGGGCCCAACGCGGCCCATTCAGAACGAAAACGACCGTTGCGAGATTCTGGCTTCATTAAAGGCCGTCGATCATACAATTCTTTTTACTGAGGACACGCCACTGAATTTGATAAAAAACGTAAAACCTGACGTTTTAGTCAAAGGTGGCGATTGGAAACCCGAGCAAATTGTGGGAAGTGATTTTGTTTTGGCCAACGGCGGTATCGTGAAGTCTCTGAAATTTGTAAATGGTAAATCAACGACTTCGATAATAGAGAAGTCTCAGAACTAGTTTTTCTATTTAGTTCTGAGCCACATTATTCGAAGTTTGAATCAAAGCTGAAATCTGTTGCGCAAGGGCTGAAAACTCCGGATCTGTTGAAGTTCCGATCTGGTTCAACACCGGTAATAAAGTCCGATAGCTATTCATTGAAAAAGTGGCCACTTCACCTTCACGTCGGTTTCGCGGATCAACCAGGCTAACGAAGTCGCCTTGGCTGAATTTCAATAAATTCGTGCTCAATAGATTAAGTGTTTTTGCCAAAAGAACCTTATCTTTCGTTGCTAAGGCCTGGTTCAGAAAAGTTATATTCTGAGGTTGCAGATAAGCAAAGATAGATTGATCCACATAAGATTGATAACTACCGAGACTGGTTGACTGCAAATGAACCAGTTGCGATAGGCTCGACAGTGAAGGCGAAGAACGCAACGTCATAAGCCCAAGTGCTTTCAGTTTTACATCGCTTTGATCGACTAAATCCTGGGCCATGGCCTGAAACTCAGTTAATGTAACTTCACTTCTGCGAAAAGCCGCGATGAAAAGAGTCAGATTTTCTGTAGTTGGTGCCGCAAAAATAAGATTTCTCCACTCAGTAAAGCTTTTCTTAGGCTTATTCGGAGATCTGACTTCCGGGTTCTGGGCTGCAACCGGGTTATTATTATTCTGTGAATTATTAATGTTGTTCGGACGCACTTCATTTTTAGTATCAGTTCTATCGCGGTTCTTTTCAGCTGCATATTTCTGAATTAAAGCCTGCTCTCTGATCTTCTGCTTTTGCTTTTGCTCCTGAGCCTTAGCCTGTGCAACCTGTTTTTTCTTGGTCTCGTCTTTTTTCTTGGTTTCAGTAACTTTCTTAGCGATCAGTTCTTTTTTTCTTTTATCAAGACGGCCCTCTATATTGCTTTTAGCCGCTCCTTCAAAAGATTGGTCAATTTCCCGTCCGTCTAATGTGTATTCTGAATAAACCTGTTCAGGCCGTGCCATGGTGTAATCAATTGCCGAACCAGTTGCAAACTGAGGATCTGATTTAGAACCGCGACTTAACTGAATAAACATCGCTATAAATACGCTTATTACCGCTAAGGTAATAACGGCGATCGTCTTCTCACTCTTAGTTAAATTCATTTCCATATATGCTCCTTACCATAGGTAGGAGCACAATCAAGACCAACTCACCGAACTCATATATAATATAGAGCGAATGATCGAATCCTTATGAGACACTCTGGTCGCAACGCCTTTTTTCGGCACCTAATCGCTTAGGGATCGACAGTAATCGAGATCAGGCTCACTTATATTCGACCGGACAAAAACCTACCCTGGTGCCCACCTCGGCAGGAAACTGGCGACAGGTTTGGGGTCTTTTTTCATAAACCGTGCAAAGACGGGTTTGTGAGTTGAGAAAATAGCAATCACTATTGGGTTTTTGAGTGAGCATGAAGAACTCAGTTCCCTCTCGGTAAGTTGAGATATAGCCCTCTTTTTTTAGTCGTTTTGCCAGTTTTCGAATCGAATTGGATACCTCATCAACGCTAGCAATTCCCAGCCTGATCAGGTCTGCCGCCTTAACTTCAACAGGCATTGAACAACAGTTAGCCCGGCAACGAGTGCAGTTATCCGCATCATATTTCTTCCAGGTTGAAGGCCTGTCTTTATCGATTTTCATACACTAAATTTATACAATCTCATTTTGATACGACAATCCTTAAATGTCATATCGTCCAGAAAGTAGACAGTATTTTTTACAAAACTATCTCAAGTCGAATAAAACAAGGCCCAGCTTTTGCCTTGTACCTAATCTGAGGTGAAAAATGAAAATAACTAAATCTTTAATCGCATTGGCTCTTATTCCCGCATTAATGCCGTTTCAGGCATTTGCCCAAGAAAAGTCTGCAGAACAGTCAACTGACACCAATTCAAATACTGCAGAAACTTCAAGCCTATCGGCTAAAGCCGGCGAACTTGGCAACAAACTCTGGGAGTCGGCTAAAAACCAACTTAAAAATGCTAAAATCAAAACGCATTTAAATTTGCCTACTGTTGAAATTGCTAAAGGACTCACTATCGGCGGCGGTTATGGCGTAGAGTCTTCACCATCGATTGCCGGAAAATATTCGGGTATTGATGTTTGGGATGTTAACTTGGCCGCCTACCCGCAATTGTTCGGTATAACTATGCCTGAAGGCGTCGGCGCCGGAATTACTCTTTCCCGACAAGTAACCTATATTCAGCAGTTTAAATCTCAAAAAGAATCATTACTGCGTGTTCCCTATGATCCGATTACAAAGCTTCCGTTGAATTCTAAGATGTTTTTTGAGAAAAGAAAAAATTTATTCACAGGCGAAATCGAGCCTGTTTTGAAAGCCAATGATTTCATCGCTTATCGCGCACCGATGACATTCGCCTTAGGAAAATCTTTCAGCCGCATCGCAGCCGGCCACTTAGGTTTATCAGCCGGCTTAAATTACACGATCACAGGTGAGTTTGATGTTCATGTCTTCGTCATGGATAACAATCAGATCCGTGTTAAGATCTTAGCTGCCAAATCCACGTCCAAAGGAGCTTCCGTAGGAATCAGTCTATTGGGATTCAGCGCTATAGGTGGTTTAATAGTTGATAAGTTGATTAATGCTCAGTTGCTCGAGTTCTATTTCAACAAAACCAATTCAGATCTATTCATCGCCGATTATATTTTCAACATGAACCAAGAAGAACCAAAAGCACTTTATGACAAAGTAATAGGTTCAAAGTTACATACATTCAGCATGGCCGCTATCAAAGAACAAATTCTTACTTCTAATCCATTTGCCAGCGATGGTGCTACCCGTGACCGCATGCTTGCAAATCTTGATGAGTTGAACGAAACATCGAATGCTGATCAGGACAAACCATACTCTGAGCGACGAATTCTTAAATTACTTAATGCCCACAATGAAAGTGAAACCTTTGGCCATGGCATCAGACTGAACTTATTGAAAATTTTGAAATTTGAAAGCAGTCAATCAAAAGTAGGTTCAAAAATCACGATCTATGCTAACCGAGATAACTCTGTAAAAGCTCAGTTCAAATTAGACGGTTACAACGTTACAAACTCGTTTGAAATCGTACCGGCTCTGAATATCTGGGGCGATAAGAGCAGCACAAGCAATACCTTACTGACTCAGGTCGACGCCAGCGGAGCCCCGATAGAATTTATGGGTCTACAGAATACTAAGATGCGTGAAGACTTCAATCTGAAAAAAGCTGAATTCGATGGATTAATGGCCCGTATTTCAAGAATATTACCAGCTACAATCGTTGATAAGCTTGAGAAACCTAACTGGGATTTCGGAGCTAAAGACAAGGTTGAAATGGCCCACGTTGAACAGGATATTACTTTCAGTTCTGATCTTTTCAAAATGAAAGTAGACATTAAACAAGAGACGATCCGCGAAACATTACTTAACATTCTGGCCAACTACGGCCAGTTAAAATCAAGACCAATGGGTTCTGATCAAAATTCTGGTGGTGGAGAGCGCGACCCACGAATGGAAGCTTTCAATGCACGCAGATATGCTGAAGCCTACGGATATAGTGTTGAAAAGCTTTTCGGTGGCGAAAAAAGAGTATCTATCGACTGGGAAATGCATTTGATCCCGCAAAAACTGGCCATCGCTTTAGACAGCCGCTACAGCTTTGCAGATCGCTACGCAGAATTCAGCTACCTTTATGAAAAAGTTCCGTTGTTTTCTGAAATCAGTAACGTTCTTCTGCTAAAGCTGTTACCTGAAGCCGACCTCGAAAAAGTGGTTCTCGTAAGAATTGTTATGTCAGCTAAGGGCCAAAAAACTCTGATCACGGACTACCCGACAACTGAGTCTTTCAACACTGGCAACCTGTTCCGTGAAATTCTCGCACAGAATGCCTTTATGAATGATAAGTCTTTCAACTTAAGACATTACTTAAAAGAAGACGGCAACCAGTATTCAATCGACGAGATTATGGTGCAAAAAGGCAAATAGTAGCCAGCTCAATTAGACCCTCAAAAAATCCGTATCATTTTGATACGGATTTTTTTATTATTCATGTTGGGTCCAGTCGAGTCCGATAGGATTTGTACAGGAGGCTCAACGTGAACACTGACTACGATGCAAATATGATTTATCAATTTTTGACCCAGACCCCCGAATCGGCTTTGAGAAAAATGCTGGTCGACAAGACCTTCAGCGAAATGCACTTCAATATGATGATGAAAATTATCCGAAGTTCTGATGAAAAAAAATTCTGTGACCATTTTCAGAATTCGACCTACCCAAAAGCTAAATTCAACGCCAACGAGATCAACGCAAAAGAAACCTTTTGGAACGTGTGCGTAAAAGCACTCGACTCACATGGACTACTCTCTCCAGCCTCTCCACAAAAAATTGTGGCCTAGTTTTGATGTACTAATACCTTTCTTAAGATTTGAAAAGGAGCTCGAAACCGAGCTCCTTTTATCTGAGAAAGATATTATTTTCAAAAATCAGAAATATTTTATTGTAAATAAAATAACGGCAAAACCCATTTGGGCGCAAGCGTGGCTTCCAGACTGCCAATTGGCTCCATTTGAAAATAAATCGCAGGCAGTAAAAATTCTGAAGGGAATAAAGAATCTCGGCGTCCATTTTGAAACTGATGCTAACGCCAAATTGGCTGAAGGTCTGAAAAAGGAATTACGCGAGCTTAAATTAAGGCGCATTAACTTTGAAGTGCCCTCACAATTCAATTTCAAATATTTCGCTTGGGGTCTGTTCGACGAAAAAAATCTTATCATTTGCAACCAACCTACAGAACGATATCCGCTCGGTTGGCATGAATTCACCGAAGACAAAACAACCCCGCCGAACCGGGCCTATCTGAAAATCTGGGAAATTCTCTGCATGAATTACATTCAGCTGAAACCGACAGATGTGGTCATCGATGTGGGATCAAGTCCGGGCGGTTGGTCATGGGCCCTCAGTCACTACATTAAGAAAGTTTATTCGGTAGACAAAGCTGAACTTGATCCGAAAATAATGGCACAACCTAACATAATTTACAAATCCGATGATGCCTTTCAACTCAATCCCAAAAATTTCCCTGATTGCACCTGGCTTTTCTCAGATATTATCTGCACTCCGCAGCGGCTGCTGACATTAGTCGAGAATTGGAATCAGAATTCTCAGGTAAAAAATTTCGTTTGCACGATTAAATTCAAAGGCAGTTGTGACTTTGATATCATCCGGCAGTTTCTTCATTTTCAAAATTCAAGAATAATCCATTTGTATCAGAATAAAAATGAAGTAACATGGATTAAACAGGTCAAATAAATGGAAAACAATTCTTTCTATACTAAGATCAATCAAGTGGCGTTTAAAGACGTTGTGGATTTTCTTGTGCACAATAATACCGAAATTTCGTTAAAAGTTTTCGGAAATTATTTTAAAACCAATATCATTTCTAAAATAGACGAAAAACAGTTCGGTATTCCGAAGTTCAGCGTTTCGGATTTTTCAAATGAACCTGTAATTTGCATTTTTCAGATCGAGGATGACCGTTATTTTTTCAGCTCTTTACTAACCAACCACGGTTCAGTATTCGGAATAGATGTTCCAACTGAAATTTTTCAGCTCCAGAGAAGAAATGATTACCGTGTTCCTATACCGATCGGCGTGGTTTATAAATGCAAAATTCTCGCAATCAATGAAGTGAAAAACTTACTGAGCGTGGAAGTTCGCGATCTCAGCTTGGGCGGCTGTCTGATTTCAATTCCGGGAATGTCGATCGAACTGAAATCCGGTGACAAAGTTGAACTTTTTTTACAATTGGATAAATTCGAATTTCAGAAACTTCAGATCAATGTCAAACACGTCAAATTCAATGATGCACAGAACACCACATCGGTAGGAGCTGCTTTCTTTGATCCCGAAAGCGAAGTAAGATCGCAATTACTTGGGCTGCTGATGCACTTAGATCGCGTTAAACGCCGAAAACCCGATTAAATTAAGAACTCCAGATAGCAAAATGACTAACACAATTGAAGTTTTCGGACGCTTCAATAACAGTACAAAGCTTGCTATAAATACTAACCAGAACATCGGTTTATAATAAGACTTTGAGTTCATACTGACAATAGTAACAAGAATACTTCCAACCACCGCGGCTGAAGCACCAGTCAAAAAACTTGAAATCCATTTCTGTGCGCTCAACCACTTTACCGCTCGCGGAAACCAAGTCACCATGTGCACAAAAGGCATAAAGAAAATACCGAGAATGGCTACAAAGGCTCCGAGTATTCCTGAAATGCGGTATCCAAGAAACGCACCTGTGATTGTAACCGGACCTGGGCTCATTTGTCCGAAAATCACACCGTCGCTGAATTCTTTGATCGAAAGCCAGTTGTGTACATCTACAAATTCGGTTTTTAACACGGGAATCAATGCCAGTCCGGTACCGAAAACGACCGCGCCCGAAACCAAACAAATTCTAAATAACTCATAAAGCTTAGCCCAGTCCACGATGAAAAAGACGACGGAGAAAAATTTAAGGCGCGATGAATAGCGATAAATCAGTACCGAAAAAAGGCCAAAGCCGACAATCAGCATGGGTTCGGGAACAATGTGTTTAAAACTTAAAAACATCGTAGTCAAAACTAATGGAAAAAAAATGACTGCCTTGTAATTTGTAACTATCAGACTTTTAAGACTGATAAGAATGACTGCTGAAACAGAAAAAAGAAAACCATCAAGCAACGGATCGATAAAAGTGACATCAACAAAATAAGAATAAAAATACCCTAAGGCCACCATCATTAGAAATGACGGTAGTAAAAAAGCAATGGACGCAACTAAGGCGCCGCGAATTCCCATAAATCTATTTCCGAGAAATGCGGCCATCTGAAAAGCGATAGGGCCGGGCATGGCTTTAATCAATGTAAATGTCTGATCGAATTGTTCGCCCGACATTTGGTCTGTATCGACAACATAATGCTGCCGCATCTGTTGAATCAGCATCAAGGGGCCACCGAAACCGGTTGAACCTAAATAGAGAAAGTACTTAAAGAGCGCCCGCATTTATTTGTTTAAATCTTTATCAAGCTTACCCATTTCAATTTTGTCATGCCATTTTTCTTGGTAAGCCTTTAATTCAAAATTGAAATCGTCAGATTTTTCTTTCATATAATCATCGAAATTCTTTCGCTTTTCACGGAAATCCGCCTCGAATTCGTCGCGCTTTTCTTTCTGCTCTTCAGTAAATGTGCGTCGATCTTCATCCTGTTGGTTGAAAAAATCTGCCCGCTTTTCACGATCAACTTTTTTCTTCAAAAAGCTTTCCCGATCCTGTGTTAGATCTTTTGTGAAGGCATCGCGTTTTTTCTTTTCAATCTTTCCGAAGTCGTCGCGCAGGCGCGACATATCCTTATTGAACAATTCACGTTTTTTGCGAACAAGATTAGTGAATTTTTCTCGCACCACTTCAGGAGCATACTTTACTTCACCCATGAGTTCTGCCAGAAAAGCCTTTTCATCATTTTGCCTTCTGACCTCCGGCGGAATGCTCTGGCGCAACTGGTCCAGTTCGGCGCGATCTTTAGCTAGGCTGTATTTGGCATCAACAGAGGTGGTTTTTTTTGCCGGAGCAGCCTCACCTGAGTCTTCGTAACGATCGTATTTACTGTCTTGAATAGGATTGACCTGACAGGCCGGCAGAAAAAGAAAAGTCAGACCGATCAAAACAAATTTAGTGAATTTGCATCTCATATGAATATTTTAACGAGGTTCATTCTGTTTTGACAAATAAAAACACACAAACAAAACCTAAAACTTATCTTGAAACCTGTTTCGTGCGTCTTAGCTGATTATCGACATCGCGTTTCTTTATGGCCTCTCGCTTATCGTGAAGCTTTTTACCTTTGACCAGAGAAATCTCAAGTTTAACTCGGCCTTCTTTGAAATAGACTTTTGAAGCTACACAGGTCAGTCCTTTTTCACGTAAAGCTGCATAGATCTGCTCAAGTTCAGCACGGTGTAGGAGCAACTTTCTAAGTCTTTCAGGAGCATGATTATTATAGCTACTCGACTTATAAACCCCGATATGGGCATTTTGCAAAAAAGCTTCATCGCCTTTAAACGAAATATAAGAGTCTTTCAGCTGAATACTGCGCTCGCGAATGGCTTTAACTTCGCTTCCCATTAGAACCAGGCCAGCCTCAAAAGTTTTAATTATGTGATAATCATGCCGAACTGATTTGTTGTCCTGAATAATCTGAATAGACATTAGGTTTCCCTCAGATAATTATAGAGCGAATTGATTTCTACCGGAGAAAGTTCTTCAACCCGGATCTTTTCGCTTTTGTTATTCTCTTTCAGCCAAGGTATCAATCGGGTTTTATCAAATCGCGCATCCAGCGACGTAATATTCGTGCTCAAAACCCGACGTCTTTGTTGAAAACAGGCTTTAACAAAACTGAGATATAGCGGCTTATCGAGAACATTACTTTTCTTAGGCAAAAACTTAAGAACACGGCTTGAAACTTTTGGCGCCGGCTTAAACTCGCGCGAACCGGCGTCGCATACCGTTTCAATTGTCCAGAACTCCTGAGCAATCACCGAAAGCATCCCGTAATGTTCAGACTGCTGAACAGCCCGAATTCTTTGCGCCACTTCCTTTTGAAACATCAAAATCATTGCTTTCAATGGAATCTGATCAAGGCTTCGATCTATTACCAAAGAAGAGGAGATCTGATACGGCAAGTTGCTGACCAGCAAGTGATCAGAGCTAAAATTCCAGTCCATTTGCAGCGCATCGGCTTCGACAACTGTAAAGCCGTGGCTTCTCCAGAATTCGGCCAATGAGCGATCCAGTTCGATCAACGTTAAATTTTTGTACTTTTCAGTCAGTAAATCAGTGAGGGCTCCGCAACCGGGGCCCACTTCGATCACCAGCTCGGGGTTTTCGACATCAACTGCCGTTAATATTTTTTTGATAACGCCGTCAGAAATTAAAAAATTCTGGCCTAAGGATTTTTTCGCAAAAATCTTCAGTTCTTCCATTCTTTTTTCTAATCTTTCAAGCGCCGTCAAATTTCCTCAATTCGTTTTCACTGTAGATCATAAGAGAAATCACTCTCATACAATTGCGAGGAGGGTCCCAGTGATAGATCATTTTTTTCGCCGCGGTTCAATCTTAATATTCCAGTATAGCCGATCATGGCCGCATTGTCAGTGCAGTAGCGCAAAGGGGGTATTACAATTTGGTAGGCCGGCGCCAGCTCGAGCATTCTTTCACGCAAACGGCTGTTGGCGCTGACCCCGCCGGTAATGACTAATTTCTTACAATTGAATCTTGCAGTGGCCTTTAAGCATTTAGCCACCAAAACGTCGACAATGGCCTCTTGAAAAGAGGCACAAAGATGATTCCGTTCGCTTTCAATTTCATCAGGGGGCATTTTTTCAAGCAGGCGTTTAGCCGAGGATTTAAGTCCGCTAAAACTCATCATTAAATTGTCTTCCGAAATGAGGCTGCGCGGAAAAGCGAATTTTTCTTTGTTTCCTAATTTAGAACAGTTGTCGACCTTTGCGCCGCCCGGGTAACCCAGCCCCACCATCTTTGCGAATTTATCGAAAGCCTCACCGGCTGCATCGTCACGACTTGATCCGATGACGACATAGTCTGAAAAGGACTTAACCCAGTAAATGCTGCTGTGTCCGCCACTGACGGCCAATGCGATGTAAGGATAATTGAAATCAGACGGGGGCGAATAAGTTTCATCATTTAAAAAAGGCGCCAGCAAATGGCCTTCAAGATGATTCACTCCGATGAGTGGGATTTGAAAAGCCTGCGCAATAGATTTTAAAGTCATTATTCCAACAATAAGTGAACCTATAAGCCCCGGGCGATTGGTTACTGCCAGTCCGTTAATTTGTGACCAATCCAATGAAGTTTTATTCAACGTATGCTGAATCAAAGGCAAAAGTGAAATGGAATGGTTTCTGCTAGCGATTTCCGGAACAATGCCGCCATAGGGGGCGTGCTCAAGATCCTGATTGGCCGAGACCTGGGTTAAAACCCGTCCACCACTTTCGACAATGGCTACAGACGTGTCGTCACAACTGGTTTCAACGGCGAGAACCCTTTTTATTTCATTCACAACTATTTTTTTAAATTACCTAACCGAATTTTCGATTTTTTACCGGCCGGAGTTTTTGAATGATTAGCGACAACCTCTTCGTAAAAAGCCATTGCTTCTTCCTTCATGCCCAATTCCTGAAAACAAACACCGATCTTATATTTAGCATCGGGAACATTCTTTCCCTTGGGCGCTTCATCCGTGTACTTCTGAAAATTTAATATCGCCTTTTTCCAATCTTGCTTTGAAAAAAACTGCTCTGCCGTTTCGTAAGCGCCTAACTTTTTCGCGGCAATCGACTTACCTTCGGCCTCATCGCTACTCTTCACGGTTTCTTCCGACGCTTTTGCTGCGGGCTCAGCTTCAATTTTTTGAACCTGCATTTCAATTTTAGTCAGAGCTTCCTGCAGTAAAGTTATTCTCTGCGAATCTTGTGCAGCCGCAGCTTCCTTTTCTTTAGCCATTGTCATTAACTGGTTTTCAAGCACTTCGACTCGACCATTTAAGTTGCGAATCAGTTCATCTTTCTCATCAGTAATTGGAGTCTGAACTGAATCACGGGCCTCCATTTGATTTTCAACATTTTTTTTAGAGTAGACGGCTTTTTGATCTGTATCTGAAACTTCAGAGCGGGTTTTCAGGCAAGCAGTTAAAAATAAACTGCAAAATAAAATTTTACCAGAAACAGTTATAAAAAATAAAATTTTCGTCATAATACTTCTCCGTTGCGCAATCGTATAAGTCGAGCTGAATTTTCTGCTTTTTCAGCCGCAACTCGGGCGCGGTTAAACAATTCAATCGCCTGCTCATATTCACGTTCGTTATATAAAATACGGGCTTGTCGGTAAAGCTCTTCTGCTTCATGCCAGTTACCGGGCGAATAGCGGACCGCTTGCACCGCTTTAGCCGCCTTGATTGCGGTGTCTGCAAGCGTATATTCAAGAATCGGCGGGGAAATATGCACGCAACCTGAAGCGCTCATCACTGCGCAACAGAAAAACACTACAGCTGCCCCGATTCTCCGATTCATTAGACTCCTTATTTAGAGGGAACGAAGTTGGCGCGTCGGTTCTGAGCCATTTCAGCTTCAGAATCCCCGGTAGCAACTAATTTTTCTTTACCGAAACTGGTTGTTGATAAACGAGCTTCATTAATTCCCATTTTAACCATCATGGCTTTCACGGCATTAGCACGACGCTCACCCAAAGATAAATTATACTCTGTTGATCCGCGCTGATCGCAATGACCCTCGATCAATAACTTTGCCGACGAATTTTTATTTAACCAGGCAACGTTTGCGTTTAATTTTTGTTTTTCAGTGCCCGTGATGTTTGACGTGTCGTAATCGAAATGAATGCTTTTCAATCCTTCAATTTTTTCACTGTCGCTTCCGGCTGCTGCAAAATTCATAGCTGATGAATCGACTTTTTCTGTAGATCCATTCGCTGTCGCTTCTGAAACGACGTTATCTGTTTTCTTTGTGCTCGCGCATCCAGAAACCAATGAAACCAGAACCAGCGACAACAACAATTTTTTCATTTTAGTACTCCTTGTTTTTTACTTTGACTCTTACTTATTATTTAACCTGTCTATATTGGCAAACTTTAA
>JAYVIY010000123.1:0-4891 GCA_043769795.1 Pseudobdellovibrio sp.
GCCGCTGAACATGCCCCGTATATAGATGAATTGATTGAGAACGGATTTACAAAAATATCGTTTGATCTTACTGATTCTATAAATCAGTTAATCGTAGACCTTAAAGAACTAACCTATCAGCAAACACAAAAAAAAATTTCTACATTAGATGACGCGCATCTGGCCTTGGATGAAGACAAAATAAATAATTTCCGTCTGGGCGCTATTAAATTAATTAACACCAGTGCATTTAAAAATAACTTTATAGAAAAAATTAGCCCTTTCTTCAGTAGTGTTCTCGGTGAAGATCTGGCCTATCAGAAAAACCTTAATCTGATATTGGTAGCACCTCAGGATAAAACTTCAATCTTGCCGCTACATGCAGATACCTGGACCGGGCATTCAAGGTATGAGCTTGCAATACTTTTTCCGCTGACCGCTATTTTGCCGGCCCAGAATATGTTCATTTTGCCTTTGCCCGCGTGGCGAAAATGCCGAGACCAGATCGGTAATGCTCAGAATCTTCAAAAACTGACCGAATCATTAAGCGGCAACTTTCATCAGCTGAATCTGAAACCGGGCGAAGCTTTAATTTTTTGGCACAATCTTCCGCACGGTAATAAAATCAACCAAAGTCAGCAAACTCATTGGTCCATAAACCTGAGATTTAAAAATATTTTTACTCCGTATAAAGAAAAAGGTCTCGGAGATTATTTCATACCTTATAAATTGAGCCGCTTTAACGAGTTTGTTTTTAAAGAATCGACCTATGAATCAAAAAATAGTCGGCTACATTACAAGTAACCATCTTCGGGATGGTTACTTTCCACATCAATTTCAAAACTTGTTAATCAAGAATTTTGTCGAGAGCAATAACGCGATTTTCTTGTTATCCTGGACCGGCTACAAAGATCGGCCGACCTTGGCTTTCGACAGTCTGCTTTTAGAAAACTTTTACAGCGGTATTTGTTTTTATTCTATGGAACAAATTTTACAATTCCCGGACCCTCTGAATTATTTATATGCGCTCAAAAGTAGAAAAATCTGGGTTGGGTTCGCAAAAGAATCTCTATTTTTTCACAACGATATCGGTTTTAAAGCTGTCTTAAAAATTTTGTGGCTAATGAGCTGCGTTTCTCAGGATGATCCTCCTGAAATTCTGGAAAACCTATGAACTGCTTATCGTTATGATTTCAACTTCTTCAAATAAAAGCCTTAGCTTTTTTTTGCCTTTTTACAACGAACAAGATAGTCTAGAGAAAACCGTAACTCTGATTTTGCAGATTGCACCTGCATTGTTATCTGAATTTGAAATATTATTAATTAACGATGGTTCAACCGACGGCTCGTTGGCTATTGCATCAGCATTATCCGAACGTTCAAAACATATAAGAATCATCAATTTTGAAAAAAATCAGGGATTCGGCAGTGCCTATCTTGCTGGCGTGCAAAACGCACGCCATGGGTTCGCTCAATATCTCTCGACTGACGGAGATGTTGAGGCTGACGAACTCAGACAAATTATTCAAGCCTGGGACGGCAACAGTTCACTTTTGCAATATGCGGAAAATCCGCAAGATCGTCATTTTAGTCGATTTTTGCTTTCTAAAATTTTTACTTCCGTGACTAATTTTTTAAGTCATTCTCATTGGCCTTATTACAATGGCTTCAATATCTATAGCCTTAAGAATAAATTCAGACTTGAGCAAAGAGACTTCGGATTTGCCACTCAGGCCTATGTGCTTCTATCACTTTTTCAATCACCCGAGAAGACGATCCTGCTGACCACTAAGTCCCGGTTTAATGACTCGGGCTCTAAAGCCTTAACCTTTAGAAATATTAGTAAGGCATTTTTATTTTTTTGCTTTATAATCAGAAACAAACTATGAGCCAATTTATTATTAAACCCGTACTTAAATCTCTTCTCACCAACCCGCCAGCATTCAGTGCGTGGAAGAACTCGCTGCTTTATAAATTATTTCCCAACAGTACTCTCGTCAAACACACGCCAGTCTCTTTAGTCATTTACACCACCAAACGTTGCAATTTTAAATGTGAATTTTGCTTTACTTATGACGACTTGAACAAGCCCGACTGGAAAAGTTTCGAACTGACCAATGAAAGTTTTAAAAAAATATTAGATACAAAGTTTGGTCGTCAATCACTTAGAATCGGTTTTTTGGGCGGAGAGCCCTTTTTAAATCCCTATTTATTTGATTTCTTGAAAGAGTCTCATCGCCACGGGAAAATCACAACTGTGGTTAGCAATGCAAGTTTAATCGACGAAAATGTGCGCCATAGTCTCCAGAAGGTTTCACCTACAATGTTAGGCTTGAGTTGGTATGATAACAACCAAGAACAGGTGCTTTTACTCTCGCGATGGCTCACTGAAAATAGAAAATATTTTTGGGTTCAGACTGTTATCGCTTCAGACCAAATCAATTCGATGCACGAAAAATTGCATTTGGCTCATCAGAATAAAATAAAAAATTTGATCTTCAGTAACTACAATCCAACTTACTCGGGAAATGTCGAAAAGGTCATTTTTGAGAACAATTCAGAATTTATAAAAATTAGTAAAGATCTTATTAGTTTAGCCAGAAGTTTAAAAATAAATTTGACCTTGCCTCAAGCAATACAAAAAAATCCCGTCAAACGAAACTGCCAAATGCCTTTCAGTTATGTGCATTTGGATTCAAAGGGAGTTCTTGGAGCATGTTGTTTCAGATCACCCAATTCAAAATATGGCAATATTCATGACAAAGACGTCTGGAATTTACCCGCCCATCAGGAGCTAAGAAATACTTTTTTAAATTTTGAAAAAGAGCCTTTAAAAGAATGTCGCTACTGCGAAAACTTCAGCCGCGATTTATACGGATTTTAATTCCTATAAATTACTTGTCATGTTTTTTACAGATTTAAGTATTAAATCAGGATATTTTGTTAATTGAACTATATTAGAATTGTTAATGGCACAATCCCAACGACAGTTGCATTTTTTGTCGACAATATCCTTGCGTATTTCTTTAGCCTCTGTGGATTGCAAAAGTCTATAAATACTGTAATTAAAGTTACGGATATTTCCCATTTTTCGATCCAGAAGATGTTCACAAGCCATTACTTCACCGATGTCATTCAATAAAATAATTTTTTTTCCTGCAAAACAATTAAATACTCGTCTCTCGGGGTTTTGAATAGACTTTAATATGACTTCATTTGTTTTCTGTTCAATTGCCTTGTGCAATGGCGAAAAGGGTTGGCTTGAAATCGGACGATAGTTTTTAATTTCTGATTCTAATTCATTATAAAGCTGGGTGTCGGTTTTAAGCAGCTCTTTGTCATAAAGATCGTTGCCACGAACCAAATCTAAAGAAATAGAATCAAATTTATTCCAAGACATAACTTCATGAACAAAACTTCTCATATAGTGCTGGGTTTGAGCATTAAAATTAATGTTGCATGAAACTGAAACATTTTTGTGTTCAGATTTTAGTTCATGCAAATAATTCATACTGCTAATTAATCTATTATAGCCATCTTTTAGTTTTCGAATTCTATTATGCTCGGCTTCAGGACCATCTAAAGACAGATAGATCTTAAAAAATGTATCAGGAAATTCTTTAACTGCGCGGCCAATAACCTCTTTTATTTTGTCAGGCCAGCTGCCGTTGGTTGGTATAGAGATATACTTGGTATCAGAATTTTTAACAAATAACGAAATGATTTCAAAAATATCTTCTCTTAAAAAAGGCTCTCCGCCAAAAAGATTAACGGTTAGCATCGACGACAGTTGTTTCGTCATTTGAGAAATTTCTTCTAAGGAAAGCTCAGGTCTTTTAATCGGCTGACCAGGTTTAGAAAATTTACCGGCATCTGCAACGTTTTTCCAATTCCAGCAAAAATCGCAAAAAGCATTGCATCTCGAAGTAATAGTAAAAAATAAGGTGGTAGGCTGGTCGTTAAGCGCTCGAGTGAGTTCTTTTATCATTTGTATCTTTGTCTCCACATCACAAGAATCCTAATGTTGTCTTGAACATTGAAAATTAGCAAGTCGCAGATTTTTAACGACCGAAATAGGGCCGAAATTAATTTACTAATATAGCTCTGTTTTGCGTCATGTCGCGGCATATTTGCCTGAGTAGATTCCCGAGAATTAAAATTATTGCACTGGAACTAAATATCAGAAACAATTACCTTATGAAAACACAGAATAATACATTTAATTTGGCTGATCTATTTACAATGAAAAAAGACCTTATTTCCCGTCAAAATCAATCTGGTATGGCGATCATTATGACATTAGATGACAGCAATACTTTTTTTAAAATCGACGGCCTCGCAGGTGTAATTTGGGGAAATATGAACACTCCAGTCAGTGTCGATTTTCTTCACCAGAATTTGAGCCTTCATTTTGGTGAAGCCGCAGCCACAATGTTCAAACCAGAACTTCAAAATTTATTAAATACACTGATTTCCAAGAATTTTTTGGAGAATACAACTACTCCTATAGCAGAAAATAAGGCGGAAGAATTGGCACTTGCCTTTAGTAAGTTTGGCACGACATTAACAAACTTCGGCGAAATGAAATCATTCAGTCTGGAACAAATCGAATCTGAAGTGTTAAATGAAAGCATTTATCTCGATGTATTTGCTGGGTCTGATTTAAGACTCAAAAAAAGTGTAGAATCACTTTCTAATCCTTTAGAAAAAATTCTTGCACTGGACGGCATATCTTATTTATGGAATGAGAGCGCCGCGGCCTCGGCTTCCAAAAACACACAGGTTGGTTTTGTGGCTCAACAGGTGGCTGCAGTAATACCCGATCTTGTTAAGAAAGATACCGAAACAGGTTATCTTGCTATTAATTATACGAAGCTCACTCCTTACCTGGTTGAGAGCATTAAAGAACTGA